>JAGGYP010000015.1 GCA_021162485.1 Thermoplasmata archaeon | reverse complement strand
TTCAGAGAGATTATTGAAAAGTATAGATATTTGTTAAAAAACAAGCTAGGAGCTTCAGTGGGCATTGATTCTTTGAAGGAAAAAATTAAAAAAATACTTGATAAGGTAGAGCCACAGTTTATAGGTGCCTTAGGTTTTGCGACACTAGTTTATATTATAGGATGGCTTGCAACCTTTGTTTTCTATTTCATTACAACTCCAGGTGCTGGTTGGTTAGAAAGACTGGGCATATCCTTGGTAGCGGCTACGATCTGGCCAGTTGTTTTGCTAATATGGATATTGGCATAAACATTGGTCCAATTGACATTCTAATGTTTCTTTTTAGATTAGAAGTTGAATTTTTTGCCAGTTATTTTTTCATATGCTTCTATGTATTTTCTTTGTGTTTCTTCAATCACATTTTCTGGCAGGTTTGGCGGATCTGAGTTTTTATCCCAGCCAGTGTTTTCTAGGTAGTCTCTAACATATTGTTTGTCGAAACTAGGTTGTGGTTTACCTGGTTCATATTTTGATGCTGGCCAGAACCTGGAAGAGTCAGGTGTTAATAGTTCGTCTATTATTATGATTTCATTGTTGTACAATCCAAATTCAAATTTTGTGTCAGCTATTATTATATCTCTTTTTAGAGCATATTCGGATGCTTTTTCATAGATATGTATGGATTTTTCTTTAAGTTCTTCTGCTGTTTCTCTGCCTACTATTTCTTTGAGTTGTTCAAAAGTAATATCTACATCGTGTCCACTTTCTGCTTTTGTAGTGGGTGTAAACATGGGTTCATCTAGTTTTTCAGATTCTCTTAGATTAGGTGGTAATTTTATTCCACATATCTCTTCGCCTTTTTTGTATTTTTTCCATGCATTACCTGAGAGGTAACCTCTAACTATGCATTCTACTGGAAAAGGCTTTGTTTTTTTGACTATCATACTTCTAAATTGCAAGATATCCTTAAATTTGTTTAGATTGTCTGGAAATTCTTCTATGTCTGCAGATATCATATGGTTGTTAATATAGTCTTCAAAATATTGGAACCAAAATTTTGATATTTGCATGAGACAAATGCCCTTTTGTGGTATGGGATCTGGTAGAACATAGTCGAAGGCGGATATTCTATCTGTAGCAACCATCAAAAGTTTGCCATTTAGATCATAGATGTCTCTTACTTTTCCCTTTTTAAACAGCTTAAAAGGGAGGTTGGTTTCAACTATTACATACCAGGCCATATCGCATAATTATTGCTTATCGTTATAATACTTTTGCTCCAGGTTTTACTGGTTTATCAGTGGTTACTAAATTGTTTTCACACAGCAAAAATTTGCTATTGTAAACAATTTTTTGTTTTTCATCTACTTTCATTTCGATTTTTTTGAACTCGTCAAATTCTAAAACTTTTGCAGGACTCTTTTTTAAGTCTTCTATATATACATCTGAGCCTGGTTTTACATCTCCTGGGTTCAATATGGAGACAACACCATTTTCGTCTTCTGCAGCTAGCAGCATACCTTTTGATTCTATCCCTCTGATCTTAGCTGGTTTTAGATTTGCAACAATAACAATGTTTTTACCCTTTAACTCATCTGGTTTGTAATATGGTTTCATACCAGCGACAAGTATTCTTTTACCAAGAGAACCTACATCTACCTGGAGTAGATATAGCTTGTCTGCCTGGGGGTGATCTTTTACATCTATTATCTTAGCAGCTCTTAGATCAAGTTTTGAGAAAACATCTTCTTCCATTTTTAGCACCTCATCTTTTTCTATTTTTTTAAACAAGGGAGCTGGTTTTGGGATTTCAAATTTTATATTTAATTTTTCTTCTAATGCCTCATCAAAAGAATAATCAAATATTTGTTTCTCATATCCTAGCATTTTCCATATCTTGTTTGAGGAGAATGGCAGGAATGGAGCCATTAGAACAGCTAAAGATTTAACCAGAACAAGGCACATATACATTGTTGCTGAGCATTTCTCCATGTCAGATTTTACTAGTTCCCATGGTTTTCTCTTGTCAAAGTATATGTTTCCAAACTTTGCCAGGTTCATTATCTCCCTGAGAGCCTTCTTAAAAGAGCATTTACTCAAGTTGCTGTATACTTCTTTGTATGTTTTTTTGATTTTTTCTAAAAGCTCTTTATCCAACTGGTCTATCTGTTTTGGTTTTTCAGGTATTTTTCCAAAGTTTTTATATGTGAATGTGAGAACCCTATGAACAAAGTTTCCATAGATTCCCACAAGCTCATCATTGTTTTTTGCTATGAAATCCTCCCACATCCAACTTGTATCCTTGTTCTCAGGCATGTTTATAGAGAGATAGTATCTTATCGCATCTGCATCGAATTTTTTAAGCACATCTGGAGCCCATATTGCTAAACCTCTGCTTTTAGAAAACTGTTTCCCCTCCAGTCTCAGGTACTCGTTAGCAGGGATGTCATAAGGCAGATTCAATGTTTCATCATATCCCATGAGTATCGAAGGCCATATTATTGTATGAAATGGTATATTATCTTTTGCGAGAAAATAATAATGCTTTGCATTTTTATCCTTCCACCATTCCTCCCATTTTCCCCCTGTTTTCTGCGTCCATTCTATGCTAGCGGAAAGATAACCGATAACCGCATCAAACCATACATATATTCTTTTTTCTTCAAAACCCTTTATTGGTACCTCCACTCCCCAGTTGATATCTCTTGTTATTGCTCTGTCTATCAATCCACCCTCTAACCAGTTTCTGGTGAACCTTAGAACATTGGGTCTCCAAAATGTTTTCTTGCTAATCCATTTTTTAAGCCTGTTTTCAAATCTGCTGAGAGCAAAAAACAGATGAGCGGTTTTTTTGAGAACTGGTGTGCTACCACATATTTTACATCTCACATTTTTTAGATCCTTTACATTTATTAGTTTGCCGCACTCGTCACACTGATCTCCCCTAGCATTAGTGTTTCCACAATATGGACAAGTACCCTCTATATATCTATCAGGTAAAAACCGATTGCATTTCTCACAATAAAAAGATTCAATTTCTTTACTATAGATGTAACCTTTTTTATATAGTGTTAAAAATACATCTTTCACTACGTTGCTATGATTTTTAGTAGTGGTTCGAGTAAACAAATCAAATGATATACCAAGCTGCTGCATGTTTTGTGTATGCTCTCTATGATATCTATCTACGATTTCTTGTGGTGTTACCTTCTCTTTCTCCGCTGTTATCGTGATCGGCGTCCCATGCTCATCACTACCTGAGACCATCAACACCTGGTTGCCTATCATCCTGTTGAACCTTGCAAAAATATCAGCTGGTAGATAGCAACCTGCTATATGACCTAGATGCAGTGAACCGTTTGCATATGGCCATGCTACACCGATGAAAATTTTTTCCCTGGACATTTTCCCACCTTGTATTTGTCTAAAT
>JAGGYP010000043.1 GCA_021162485.1 Thermoplasmata archaeon | reverse complement strand
GTGTATAATAGTGTGTAGAACATAGTATATAAATTTACTCCTTGAAAATGTCAAAAATAGTGGTTTTACATTTTGACAAAATGGCAAAAATCAAAAATTACTCCATATTACTCCATGATATTATATTCCTTGTACATGGAGAAATTTATATCCTTTTGGAGTAGAAAATAGCATTTTAAATTAAAGTTCGATAGAAGTTTTAAATTTTTCTAATATAACATAGAGATACTGGGAGTAAAATTTAACAAAGCTTTTTAAAGATCATACATATATTTCTACTGGATGATACTGAAATTCCGTCATTTGGTTTTAATTATAATATTTGTGGTTATAATCGTGATTATTGGAAATATTTTTATCCTAGTTTTCAAAAAATACGAGAGTATAAACATCGATTACTATAATGAACTCATTACCAAGTATAAAAATGATAAAATATTGTTAAGTTGTGTATTGGCTGGAGAATGGTTGATTAGAAACCAGTTAAAAAATGGCAAGTTTAACTACTCATATGATCCGTGGCAGAATAGTTATTCAAGTGATTATAATCTCCTGAGGCATGCCGGAACGGCCTACTCATTAGCTAGACTTTATAAGTATACCAATCTTTCTATTCTTAAGGAATCTGCTAGGAAGGCAATAGATTATTTATTAAATTTTTCCATTAACTCATCATTAGGAAGGTATATAGATGACGGAAGAAGACCTATACCTCTTGGTGGAACTGCTTTGGCAACGTTAGCAGCAATAGAATATGATGAAGTAACAAATGAGAGCGCTTTTGAGAAAGAGATTAATGAAATGGGTTTGTTTCTAAAAAATCAGCAGGCATCTGATGGTTCTATAAATTGTTACTACAGCCCTGATCAAGGATTAAGTTATGGAGATAGTGATTATTATGCCGGGGAAGCTCTCCTTGCAATAGTTAGACTATATGAGCATACTGGCGACTATAATTACTATGTTGTTTTAGAAAAAGCTTTTCCATATTATAGAAACTATTATATTTTGAAAGGGTATACTCCGTTTGCACCATGGGGTATAGAGGCTTTTGTTAGGTGGTACCAGTATTCAAAGAATCAAGAGGTGTTAGATTTTTGCTACTCAGTATCTGATGCTACATTGGAAGATCAGTATACCAACCTTGATGTATGTCCAAAAGACTATATTGGAGGATTTGGAAAGATTTCAGGTACTCCTCCTAGATCCAATACTGCTTCTAAGATCGAAGGAGTAGTAGATACATATTATCTTGCAGTTATGACTGGAAATAAAAGCAAGATATCTCAATATAAGAGAAATATAGTATTAGCTGCAAAATTTTTGATAAATCTGCAAATAGACTTGAAAGATTCTCTTGTGTTTCCTTGTCCAGAGAAATGTATCGGTGGAATTCCTGGAGGAGTGAAAGATAGCGAAATTAGAATAGATTATCTTCAACATGCTATAGTAACATTATTGAAGATAAGAGAATATGGAATAACAATCTAAAAAATTCTTATCTGAATCTTATTGTTTCTAGGTTCATTGGCGCAGCTGTGTTGATGTTAAACTTTTTATGAATTGTAGAAGATATTTCAAGACATTTTGATTCTTCTCCATGGCAGAATATTATTCTTTCTGGTCTTGGTGACATGTTATTTACATAGTTTATTAGCTGTCTTCGATCACTATGACCAGAAAAACCATCGCAGGTCTCTATGTTCATGTTTACCTTTATAGTAGTCATAGCTCCCCCAATGTTCATGGGTATTTCTTTCCATCCCTTTTGTATTTTCCTACCAAGCGTACCCTCTGCCTGGTAACCAACAAATATTAATGTGTTTCTTTCATCTTCTGACCAGCTTTTCAAATACTCCATGATGGGACCACCGTTTAGCATACCACTTGTTGCTAAAACAATACAGGGGTCATTATCATCCAGTATTTCTTGTCTTTTGTCAAAACTTTCAACTCTCTCGAAAATATCAGATAACAATGGGTTTTCACCTTTTTGAAATATTAGACTTCTTAGATACGTATTTAGATATTCTGGATAAGCAGTGTGTATTGCTGTAGCTTCCCATATCATACCATCTAGATATATAGGGACTTTGTCTACCTCTCCACTCTTCATAAGATTTTCTAGGACTATCATTACTTCTTGGCTTCTTCCCACAGCAAATACAGGAATCAAAACTTTTCCTTTCTTGGATAACGTTCTTTTTATTATATCAGAGAGTTTTTCTGTTGCTTCTTTTCTGCTTGGCTGATAATCATCTTTTCCTCCATAAGTGGATTCCATAATTAATGCTTCTAGCCTAGGAAAGCGGTTGACAGCTGGGTTAAAAAGCCATGTTCGTTCATACTTGATATCACCGGTGAAAACAACATTGTACATGCCTTCTCCTATGTGGAAATGCGCAATAGCTGATCCTAGAATATGTCCTGCATTATGAAATGTTAATCTCACATCTGGTGTAATATCTGTAGTGTCACTATAATTTAAGGGGATACAATGTTTTATCATTGTCCTTATGTTATCAGATGAATATGGAACCTTTCTCGCATCACCCACTGAAACTTTTATGTAATCCATTTGTAGAAGTACCATGAGATCCCTGGTTGGATATGTACAATAGGTTGGACCAGTATACCCATATTTGTATAGTAGTGGAACTAGTCCACAATGATCCAAATGTGCATGTGTTATAACAACGGCATCAATTGTTTCTAAGGGCAAAACTTCTGGTAAATGGATGTATGGAGATCCATTGTTTTCAGATGATACATCTATTCCACAGTCTATTAATATCTTGCTATCCTGGGTATGTAAGAGTGTACAAGATCTACCAACTTCTCTATATCCGCCAAGTGCAGTGATTCTTATAAAATGTTCTCCTTCCGAAATGCCTCTATGCAATTTTCTACCTATCTTTCTAAGAATTTCTCTTCTCTCCTCACTAATGGATCTCAAAAAACCTCTTATTTCTTGAACAGTTTTTGACTGTATTGGAGGTGTTCTAATGACTCTTGGAGACCAGTATATGGCTTTTCTTATATCATTTAATAAAGCTCCTTTTCTACCTATGACAACGCCAGGTTTAACTGCTTCTATTACCACCTCACAGATGTCTGGTTGGAAATAAATATTTGTAATTTCTGCCTCCTCTGGAACTATTTCTTTTATCTTTTTCTCAGCTATTTTTGTATCTGTAAGAACAGATGGATCTGGTCTTATTACAATTCTTTTTTGGAGTTGCTTCGCAAGCTTTCTCACCAACTCCTCTTTCTCTGCAAATTTATCTGGGGTCTTAGTATAAATCACCAGTAAAGGACCTTCAAATTCTATATCTGTTATGTCTATACCAACAGGTACTATAGCTCGAATTTTTCCTTTTATCTCTCTTAAAACGTCATCTACACTCATCTTGCTTTTTCCCTTTTTAAATAAGTATTACAATAGAAGGTATAAACCCGGATCTCAATAGCTATTTTTCCATTAACTTTTTAATTTTGTCCTGAGGAACTTCTTGGAAGCTTTTTTTTGAAATCACTGCAACATCTATGCCATCTCCAGATGCAGAGTCTCTTCTCATAGCTGCACTTATTGCTCTAACTGCAAGCGATATGCCCTCCTCAATGGTCATACCTTCTCTATAGTTGTCCTCCATAACCCCAAACACATATGGAGAGCCTGACCCACCAGATGTGTACTTATCTTCTATTGAGCCTCCTGCTGCGTCAAGAGAAAACACATGACCTCCTTTCATATCATAACCAGCTAATATTAATTGCACATAATATGGCATGAATTTTGTCTGATTCAAAATATTAGATAGTAATGTCGCAGCGCTACCTACTGGCATTGGTAGCTCTCTACTTAGCTTGTATAATTTTGCCTCTGCATTCAGATATCTCGCTAGTATTTGGACATCTCCAACAAGACCTGCCGTAGCTAAAGCCAGGTGATCATCTATCTTAAATAATTTTTTTGTAACCTTATGTGCTATCAGGGTTCCCATGGTAGCTCTTCTTTCTGTTGCAACAACAACACCATCTTTACAAACCATTGCAAGTATTGTTGTACCTGTTTTTTTAACTTCTTCCTCCATCATATACTCCTTCCTTCTTAAACTATTTTTCTCAAAACATTAAGTATAACTGTAAAAACGCACTTAGCATAAAGAATACAGATTCCATTATTTATACTTTACCCTTATAATTTGAACTAAGATTGGCCAACAACACTAAGTTTCGTGGTCTGATAAAAAATGAGAATATTTTTAATATCAAATTCTCTTTTTAAGATGAGAGGTTAAAAAATATGACTAATAATGAGCTATGGAAGGCGTTTGTGTTGACAAAAGTTGATACTAGCGCTCATTTAAATTTTGCAAAACTTACCACAGGAGAGAATAACAAGATAAAAGGAGTTAAAGAAGTATATGGTGTCTTTGGAAGATATGATAGCTAGGATAGAGGCTCATTCTTTGGAATCTAGCCTCCTTGATAGCAGATAAAATGAATCATATCTGGAATAGTCTCAATAGAAAAACTGGTAGTTGGGTCCTAAAAATATGGAAATCAAAATACATGATCTTTATAAAACGCTTCTTTCACATTTTGGCAAACAAGGCTGGTGGCCAGCTGAAGATAAATTCGAAGTAATAGTTGGTGCTATATTAACACAGAATACTGCATGGAAAAATGTGGAAAAAGCTATAGACAGGTTGAAAAAAGAAAAAGTTCTCTCTTTAGATGGAATATTGAATATAGAAAGAGAAGTACTTAAAGAGCTTATAAAACCATCTGGTTTCTATAATCAAAAGGCAGATAGGCTAAAAAGTTTTGTAGAGTATATAGATAAAAATTATAAAGGTAATCTAAACCTGTTTCTTCATAGAGACACAAATAAGGTTAGAGAGGAATTGCTCTCCTTAAATGGGATTGGATTAGAAACAGCTGATTCTATTCTACTATATGCTGGTGATCATGCAATTTTTGTTGTAGATGCATACACAAGACGTTTATGCAAAAGATTGCCACTACTAAAAGGCATGGATTGTGATGATTATGAGAGTATAAGAAAAAAAATCGAAAGAGAACTTAAGAGAAAAATAAAAGATGAAAAAGAATTGGTTAAAATATATAAAGAGTTTCATGCCTTAATTGTGAAACTAGCTAAAACATATTGTAAGAAAAAACCTGTTTGCAAAAAATGCCCTCTCATGAAAAAATGCTCATTTGGAGGAGTTTAAAATTTTTTCTATTCTTTCACTCAAAACACTAGCGGGTATGTCTGGTAAGGAGATGAGTTGTGTTGTGCCTGTCTGACCTCTGCCTGAGATTTTTATGTTTATAAAACCCGCATTTTCTATATCCTTTAGGTAATTCCAGAACATGGTGTGTGCTCTTGGTTTCTCACCATATTCTTCACATGTGATAGCATAGGTTTTTTCTACTTCGCCAGTGGTTACATATGCCAGGTCGCTCTTTTGCAGTTTCTTAGCAATGGCATAGAGAGTTAGGAGTTGATGTTTATCTAGATTCAATAGTTTAGACTCTGTTATTATAGGGTAGACATCTGCCTTTGCAGCTCTAACATGCTCTGGTAGGAGTTTATAGTCTCTTTGTTTATCTGCATATAACCCTGCTTTCCAGAGCAGTTCGATAGCAAATCTTGCATCACCCCATTCACTTGCAATATCTGCTATAAGCGCTATGGACTCTTCACTGACAGTGTTTCTGTGAAAAGCCAGGTTGACACGTTGTTTCACAATATCATAAAGCTCGTCTCTAGTGTATTTGTTTAAAGCAATGATGTTTGTGCGTTTGAATGTGCTTAAGACAGATGGTTCAAGCATCTGGAATACATCATGCTGAGATATTAGTATTAATGAGATTGGGTTGCTTTTTAATGCTTCTTCATCCGCGAATCTTGTTAGACTGTATATTAATGAGGAGCCTGATTTTCTTAACAATGCATCAACCTCATCCAATACTAGCAGCAACTGTGCATCTCTTTTCTCCAATTGTTTCTTTAACACTTGTAGCATCTCCTGAACAGAAAAACCCCTATCTGGAAACCTTGGATCAAAATAGTTTAAAACACCAAGCAGAGCTAGGGAATCAGTGGATCTCTTTCTACAGTTAATATGAACATATTCTATAAAAACACCTTTTTTTCTAGCTGCCTTAATGAAAGATGTACAAAATCTTTTTGCCAAAGCAGTTTTCCCTGTTCCAACAGGCCCTTTAATAAAAACATTCTGCGGATTTTTAGATAACAGACTTTTATAAATTCTTGCTAAAAACCTTAGCTGATCCTCTCTATGCGGCAATTCCTCTGGTACATAATCAAAATCTAAAGCTTGTAAATTACTTATGATAGATGATGAAGCTATTTCATCCTCGACAATATCGCTCATCAAATTTAATAAAAATCCATCTAATATATAATCTTTTCAAAAATCTTTTTAAGCATGTTAAAGCTATTACATGTCAGCTTGGGGGAAATGTTAGAATATCATGGAGAGAAAATCCATCGAATTTCTTAAAAAGAAATTTAAACAGTATTACGAGAACATGGATGTTTCACTGCCAGATAGGTTTAGTAGAAGAGAATATGCTTTTATGCTCTTTGGAGAGAAAGGGATGATAAGACATATATCGTTCAAGAGAAAACAAGATTTTTTGGCTTTTGTCATTGAAAAAACCCCGGCGCATATTTATTATTCCTCTGCATATTACAAATATCCTTATGAAAACACTATGGATAAAAAAGATTGGATGGGAGCTGAGTTAATATTTGATCTAGATGCAGATCATATACCAGGTGCTGATAAACTCTCCTATGAGGAATCATTGGAAAAAGTAAAAGATGAGTTTATAAAACTAGTTGAGGATTTCCTGTTAAATGATTTTGGGTTTGATGAAAAAGAGATCTCCCTATATTTCAGCGGATCAAGAGGATACCACTGCCATGTAACCTCTCCAAGAGTTTTAAATCTAGATAGCAGTGAGAGAAGAGAAATAGTAGATTACATCATGGGAAATGATTTGAGAGAGGATATAATATTTAGGGAAAGAACAGTGGAAAGGATTTCATATGGAAAAAAGTATCAAAGAAGAGTTAAACGCCTAGAGATTCCCAGAGCAGATGAGACAGGATGGCGCGGTAGAATTAGTAAAACACTACTTGGAATCATTAATGAAATTAAGAATCTCAGCAGAGAAGATGCAATAGCAAAACTGAGATCCTATGGAATAAGTCAAAAAATGGCGGAAAAAGTAATTGATACAATATCAGATGAAAAAATCGATAGAATCAAAGAGGGTATGATAGATCAGTCTTCCGCTTTGAGAAAATTATTTCTAAGAGGTGCGTTAAGAAAGATCGCTGTTTCATTGAGCGCAGGAGAAACTGATGAACCAGTTACATGTGATACAAAGAGACTAATCAGATTACCATACTCTCTCCATGGAAAAACAGGGTTTCAAGTAAAAGGTATAAATATAGATGAGCTCAAATTTTTCAACCCATTAAGAGATGCTGTTGTCTTTGGAGATGATCAGGTGAAAGTAAAAATAAAACAACCTCTGAAAATCAAAATTAAGGATGAAGATCATAATTTAAAAACCGGGGAAGATTATTTACCTGAGTATCTAGCTGTATTCTTAATTGGTAGAGGATTTGCTGAAATTGGTGATTAAGGATGGAAGAAATAATATCATATAAGTATCTCAGAGAAATTCATCAAAAGGAAAAAAACTCTCCCTTGATATGTAAAATAGATGATGATTTCTATCAAAGGTTAAAAGAATATTTCGAAAACTTGGAAGATGAGTATTCATCCATAGAGGACAAAAGTT
The DNA here is from genome assembly GCA_021162485.1 of Thermoplasmata archaeon. Classification (GTDB taxonomy): domain Archaea; phylum Thermoplasmatota; class E2; order DHVEG-1; family B8-G13; genus B8-G13. Next base: position 10,093 of record JAGGYP010000043.1, on the reverse strand, counting down.
CTCCAAAAGCAAAATTATTGCGATCTGAAATTGAAAATGCTAAAAGAATTGCTGAAAGCATCTATGAACAAAGAGAGAAAAAGATTGTTCAAGCTGCACTAGTAGAAAGAAAAGGCGGCAGACCAAACGTCGATAATCTAACTTCATCAGAAAAAAAACTGTTTGAATCAATAACAAGGGATCTGAAAAAAGGATACCAGAGTATATTTTGTAGCAAAAACTCCATCGAGAGAGAAAAAGAAGATAAAGAAGAAAACATACTAGTAAAAATAAACCAGGATATCTTGGAATTTGTTGATTCAGATGGAAACAAGTATAATCTTAAAAAGGAGGATATTGTTACATTACCAAAAGAAATAGCAAATGCTTTAATAAAAAGAGAAGTTGCAGAAAAAGGAAGTATAAGCTAAATTTTTATATAACACTTAATATTACCCTTTAGCATTCAAAGGTTGGTTGATATGGAAAAACCAAGAAAAATAAAAACATACTGCCCCTATTGCAAGAAGCACACTATACATGAAATAGAGAAAATGAAAAAGAAAAAAGCCAGTGAACTAAAACAAGGTCAAAGGAGGTTCAGACGAGCTCTCAAAGGATACGGTGGTTTCCCAAGACCAAAACCAGAGGGGAGGGAAAAACCCACAAAAAGAATCGCATTAAGATATAAATGTACAGAATGTGGAAAAATACACCAACCCAAAAGCATAAGAGCGAAGAAGTTTGAAATCATGGAATAAAAAGAGGGGGAGATTTAATGCAAGAAGTTGGAAGTAGATTCATAAGGGTTAGATGCAAAGACTGTGGAAACGAGCAAGTCTTGTTTAACAAATGTAGCACAAAGATTTTTTGTCATATTTGTAGTAGCATACTAGCTGAGCCAAAAGGTGGTAAAGCCGAGGTAAAAGGAGAGATCTTAGAGGAATTAGAGTGAAAACATGTTAGTCAAAAAAGAATACCCAGATGTTGGAGATCTTGTTGTATGTACTGTTAAGAAGGTTCAAAATTTTGGTGCCTTTGTAGAACTCGATGAGTACCCTGGAAAAGAAGGTTTTATTCACATTGCAGAAGTTGCCCCCGGGTGGATAAAACGTATCAGAGATCATGTGCGGGAAGGACAAAAAGTTGTTTGCAAAGTGATGCATGTTGATGAAACCAAGGGACACATCGATCTATCCTTAAAAAGGGTTAATGCTCATCAGAGAAAAGAAAAAATACAGGAATGGAAAAATGAGCAAAGAGCGACAAAACTGCTTGAGATGCTTGCAAAAAACATTGGAAAAACCATTGAACAATGTTATAATGAGTTTGGTAGAAAACTAGTAGAAAAATACGGGACTCTATATGCTGCTTTTGAAGAATGCGCATATGATGTTGAAACACTCAAGAAAGATGGTTTTAGTGGAGAATGGTTAAAAGAATTTGAAAAAATAGCAAAGGAAAACATAAGTATACCATTTGTAAGTGTTAAAGGATATATAAAAATAGAATCCTGGCTTCCTGACGCAATTCTTCACATAAAAAATGCATTGCTTGAAGCTGAGAAGAGTGAATATGAAGATGTCACTATAGAGGTTAGCTATGTTGGTGCACCAAGATATGCAATAAAAGTAACAGCGCCAGATTATAAAATAGCTGAAAACGAACTTAAAAAAGCCATAGAAAGAGTTACAAAATCCTTGGAAGGAAAAGCCCATGTAAGCTTTTCAAAAGAGGAGGAATAGAAACATTGAAAAGCCTGTTGAGATATTGTGAATATTGTAAAGAATATACTCTAAATCACATTTGCAAATGTGGAAACAAAACTATACAAGCTGCTCCACCAAGGTTCTCACCAGAAGACAAATATGGAGAATATAGGAGAATGTTAAAAAGAGAAATGAAGAGGGTTTAGATAATGGATGATGTTGTTATAAAATATGTGACAAGAAAACCGAGACTAAACAAACCAATATTTATAGAAGGACTACCAGGAATAGGTAATGTGGGAAAACTTGCAGCGGAGCATCTAATAGAAGAACTCAATGCAAAAAAATTTGTAGAAATTTACTGCAAAGATTTTCCACCTCAGGTATTTATAAACCGGGATGGAACAATAAAACTAGTGAACAACGAACTTTACTATTGGAAGGCAAAGAAAAAGAGACAAAAAGATCTTATAATCCTAACTGGAGACTACCAAGGTTTATCCTCAGAGGGTCAATATGAGTTATCAGACAAAATACTAGATATAGTCGAATCACTAGGTGCTAAACAAATATTCACCTTGGGAGGATATGGATTAGGAAGAGAAATAGAAAAACCTCGTGTATTAGGAGCCGCAACCAGTAGAGAGCTTGTCAAAAAACTAAAGAAACATGGAGTGGTTTTCAGGGAGAATGAACCCGGTGGGGGGATAATAGGAGCAAGTGGCTTGCTAATAGGTCTTGGTAAACTAAGAGGTATGGAAGGAGCATGTTTTATGGGTGAAACACCTGGTTACCTAGTTGACCCAAGGAGTGCAGAAGTAGTTTTAAGAGTCCTTACTAAGATATTGAATATTGACATCAGTTTTAGCGAGCTACAAAAAAAAGCAGAGGAGATCGAGTATATAGCAGAACAGTTAAAAGAATTAGAAAGTCTTTCAAAGAAAGGAGAAGAAAGAAAAGATATTGATTATATTGGATAAAACAATCACATGTGGTTTTTTATTTACGTCTTATTAATCCTATATATATCGCTAATATAACAGCTACTATTAGTAACACTATTGCTATTATTATCTGAGTTAACGGCAACGCGTTTACACCTGTTACAATCTCATAGCCCTCCTTGTACTCAACATTTCCAGCTTCATCATTTGAAACCGTGTAAAACTTGTAGTATCCATTGCCATTTGGTGCATCAAACTTCCACTCCCAAGTACCATTTCCAATGTATTTACCTTCCTTATATGCTTTCCAATCTGTCCATGTCTTATTATCTGGAGAGTAACTGTAGTATAGGGTAACCTTGGAAACAGAACTAGTGCCATCTATTGCTCTAGCAGTTACTTTTATTGGCAGAGAGGAATGCCATTTTACATTGAACGCTTGTATCTCAGATCTTGGCCTGTCTATATCTTTTCCAATCTTGTATGGTTTTTCAATGGTTATGTTCTCGTTATTACCATAATCATTGATCCTGAATATTAGATAATAGGTCAATCCTGGGTTTATACTCTGCCATATTGAACTGTCTATCTGGAATGTTTTATTGTAAAACCTGCTACCTATATTATCGTCTATTGTTATCCAGTTGCTTTCCCATGTTGTATTGCTTAGCTGATATTCTATGCTTTTTAATGCCATGTTGTCTGTGAAGTTGATTTTTATCTTTGGTGCTGAGCTGTTATACCAGTGATCTGCTTCTGGATCATAATATGCTCTTGGTTTCTCAGTATCAACTACTATAAAGGATACATTTCCTTTTTCCTCTTTCCCATCAAGGTTTTCATAGTTTCCTGCTTTGTCTACTGCTATAGAACAAAGCTTGTAAAAACCATTGTAAACTGGTGAAAACGAAGATGGTTCATATGGTGTTAAATTTGCAAATAGTTCCCAATCACTCCAGTTAGCACCATTTTCAGAGTACTTGTAATACAGCAAAACCATGCTTAAACCACTTTTATCATCTTGAGCCTTCACAATTAGTGATATATCATTGATACCATACCATTTGTATGTACCATCTGAGAAAGCTTCTGGGGAGATAAAAGTTATATTAGAGGTTGGTGGTTCTGTGTCAACTTGTATCTCATATGTTATACTATTGTTTACATTTCCAGCAAGATCACTTATTTGGAATTCTACACCATTTATCTCTATAAGATAATTATTACCATATTCTCCAAGGTATTCGTCAAACAGTTTCATGGGTAGCTTGTTCCTTAATGCATCGGGTGTTAATGGCACATTATATGCTATAATCGTAACAGCTTTAGAACCGTTTATACTTGGGAAACAAGTTGCTTTTGCCCATTGCGTGTATAGATAACGTGGTAGATTTTCACCATAAAGTGAGTAATTAACAATTTTTCCAAATTGCTTTGGATTTTCTTCTATAATTGTTTTAAGTAAACCATCTATGAGAGGTTGAAGTGTCACGTTTGCTGCAACTATTGAGTAATTAACTGCATATCTTGCAGAGCTTACATCTAAACCAGATGTCTTATCTGCAACGTCGATGGTACAATTAACAAGTTCTTCATTAGAGTAACCTTGAGGTGTTAAATCATTCCATTCTCCAGGGAAATCTGTCTCATCTACAAAAGATATAGACCAAGTGTTTAATGTTGGATTTTGAGAAACATCGTTTCTACTTATATCTGCACATAGGCGTATTTTATTTGTTTTCAATGAGGATAGATTATCCCCATTTTTTATATTATAGAGTAGAGTATTGTAATTTTCGTCAAGTATACTGTATATAAATTTACCATCTACAGAACTATCAGCATAAAATGTATGCCACCATTTGCCAACTGGTGGTCTTATAATGTTTGATACTATCCTACCTTGCATGTTGTATTGTATTTTTGGCTCTCCAAACGCATATATTCTCCCTGCATTGTCGCAAATGTAGAGTATACCATCTACAACAATTGGTGAGGAAATAAATCCTGCATCTGCTTTAAATGGTTCACAAATTTCTATGCCTGTATCCACATCTAAAGCATAGATGATGCCAAGTTGTGTTGCGATGTATAATACATTATCAGCAATAACAGGTGACGAATAGATAACGCCTGTACCCAAGTTTTGAGGTAAAAATCCTTCTTTGCTGACCTCGTATTCCCAGATAATTTCACCAGTGGTGATATTAACTGAATATACTACACCATCTGATGATGCTACAAACACCTTATTATCATATACAACTGGTGTTGATGAACCAATTTCTAGATGACCAAGAAATGGTATCTCAGTTGGATACTTTGTTGAAAGTGTTATATTACCTATTTCAACATCCCATGCTAGGGTACCATTGTCTTTATAAACTGCTGCTAAATGTGTAGTGGCCTGACCAATAACTGGTGTAGAAAGCTGCGCATAGGTAACAATGATTTTATCACCACTTATCACTGGTGCTATTCTTCCTATTGGTCCTAATTCGTTACTTTCCCATATCGCCTTACCTGATTCCTCATCTATTGCGAAAAGGCTACTACCGTTTATATTTTCACAACCTACAAACACCATTCCACTATCTACAGCAGGTGTGCATAGACTTGGTGCAGGTAACTCAAATGGTGTCCATATTGGTTTGCCAGTGTACTCATCTATAGCAATGAGTTTGCCTTTAGATTCTCCCAAACCTGAGAGAATGTCTGCTAGTTTATATTTTCCAGACCATGCAGTTAAAAAGATTTTTCCATCATGCACAACTGGTGAACCTGAGAAACAAATTGATGTATCTGCACCACTATAACTATACTCCCATGCCTTTTCACTGATGTTTTCTCTATAGAACGCATATACTTTGTTTTTAACATCTTTTAGCAGACTGCTATTGCTTGTGGCAACAATGATAAAGTCTTCAGTAGCAAGTGGTGAACCATAAACTGGATCTATTTTTGAAGATGTCTGTAGAGGTTTTACCACCTTACCTGTAGCATTAGCGGGTATAGCATATAAAACATTGTATTTGTTTGATACTACATACATTACTCCATTAACAATTACAGGTGGAGAAGACCCTCCCACTCCAGAAGGTGTTTTCAATCTTAGCTCGTCAAAGGATTTTGGTCCCATGCCTGGGAAAGCTCTTACATTCTTCAGATTGAAACCAAACATTGGCCAATTAGCTCTACCAAGTGTGATATTTACACTACTGTTCTCAATGTTCAAGTTTTCTAACTTATCTACTCTTAAATTTGTTGAGAAATTATCTAACCAATAGTTATCATATTTCTGCCAGGTAATACCCCATCTTTTGATCTTAGGAGTTATAGAGGGATCTGTTGTGGTAAGATTAGCTTTGAGTCTAAGTGTATAAAACTCACCGCTGGATAAGTTTAATCTTGAAAGATCTACAGGTGGTTTTGTAAAACCCTCTTCGTTTCCTGGGAGTAAGTCATCACTAATGGGCTCAAAAACTCCCACAGGTCTTTTATCAGGGTGATAAAGTATTTGATACTTTATACTTGTTTTTCCAGGCAATACAACATCATCCCAAACAAAATAACCCCATCTGCTTATATTAGATTCATCGACTGTGATTTCTTTAGAAATTATTATTGCATTTGTATTATAAATCTCAGCTTCAACATCAACCTTAACATAATCGGATGCTAATGAAAAACTGCTTAGTACATTTCCTGCTGCAACAATTAAAATATGAATATATCCATCGTCATCTACATAATTATCAGTATCAAAGAGTGTAGAAGACAATGTTATACCTGTTTTCTCTTGAGTATGATCTACTTCTACCCATCTCCCCTTCAGAAAACCCATACCTAGAAGTGTATAAGAATTATTCCAAACATACATCCTAATCTCGTTGGTAGACCCTTCGATCTTTCCTTTCCAATATGGAGTTATGGCTCTTATATGAATCTTTGATTCACTTACCTTGAATTTGAAATAATGAAAAACTGTGTTCCCAAGTACCGCCTTACTTGTGGAGGCATATTTACCATCATTTTTCTTCATTAAGGAGAGATATTGATTATTATCAAATTCACTATACTTATATACTATATCCAACAAACTCCATTCTATCATATTCTGTGGAGATAGAATCTCGGAGAGACGCTGAGAAACATTGAAAATACTAGGAAGAGCAATGCTACCACCATAAGCCCCGTAATTCATGCTTTCTTTGTCATTAAAATCACAGAGTATTATTTTTACACCAGTACTAATAACAGCGTTTCCATTTACTACTGAAAAATTACTTGACCTTACTACATCTATCCCACTTATATTATCAAATTCATCAATCCAAGTATCATCAGAAAAATTCATGTTAGGAACAGTTTGCTGAGCCTTTGCAAAAGGAAAAATTGATAACAATATAAGGAGTGTAACAAATGCAACAACCGACTGTTTTATTTTCAAATTACTATTTTTTTTCATATTCAACGCTTCTCCACTTTCCATTCTAAGGAATATTTCCCTACCAGTATTCAAATTATATGGAATGATACATATATAAATATTTTGTGATATTTTAATATTTTTTGAAAATTATTAAAAATCTTATCAAAAGATAAAAAAGGGAAAGGCATAGATAAAACTACTTTTTCTATGTAACCGTAAGTTTTGTAGAGCAAATAAAATTGTATTGGGAGATGGCTTTTATTCCTAGAGCAATTATATGGATGGTCTTTTGTGTACGTTGTGAAAAAACTGGACTAGGTATATTTAATTGGGCAGTACCATGTTCACTTGTTATAGCGTAATTTACCATTGCTAGCGGAGCAAGAGAGATTATTGCTAACTTTAAAATTCGAAGTAAAAATTTGTATCTAAGTTTTAGATTTATATTTTTGAAATTGATTTTTGAGAGGAGTAGAACAAGTGGTAGAATTATTTCCTCGCGTATAGGTCCATATATAACAATTGCACCCTTGACAGGTATTCCGTATTTAGCTACTGTAATATTAAAAGCTTCGTTAAAGTGAATATCTGCTCTATCTGGGCTTATACTTGGAAAACCAAAATCATTAAACTCTACCTCCAATACCGCTGCATTGTTGCTCGTGGAGGTATCATTATTTGCTGTTATTTCTACTTTGAATGCTGTGATGTTTTTAAGTGCATTTATTCCTTCTTTACCCATGATACCATTTGATTTTAGCCCAAAAGTGCTTTTGATTATATCTATAAATTTGCAACTAAACAATACATACTCTCTCTCCTGTACATCACCTGCATTTAGAGGATCGATATCCCTTTCGTAAATTGAAATGAATCCTCCGCCACTTTTTTGGTAGCTGATTGTGATATGTACATTATTTGCAGTTGCATTTCCAGCATTACCTATTGTGAAAGCTAGAACATTATTGATTTGCTGAGTATCTGAGAATGGCTCTAAATGTAGATCTTCAACATATACCTCTACTTTGCCTGGTGGCTGAGGTTTCTCACCTAAAATAGTGCAATATAGATCATAATTGGTTGAACTTACTCTACTAGTCCAGACCATATGAGTTGAATCTACTATATCTGCAGTTTGATAATCATCTACCACATCTTTATCGTTTATCATAAGAGGCTCTGTCCAATGTACTCCATCTGCAGATTTTACTAGATAAATATTCTTTGACTCATAGTATAAACAGAAAATCTCATCATTTTCACTATAAAGTAGAGGATATTTTTCATTTACATTTGTTTTGGTTGAAATTTCACTTTTGGTCCAATTTAGACCATTATCTGTTGAAATATAGCAAATTATATCTGTATTTCCATCTTTTGTACCTTCCATAGCAACATAAATGATACCGTTATTTATGAGAATAGAAGGATGAGATAACAGATTGTAAGAATCATTGAATACGTAATTTACAGTTTCTGCCTCTTCTTGCGTGATATCACCTGTTATAAACATTACTTTTTGTCCAGTTTCATTTTGAATTTCAAATACTGCAGTAATATTGTTTGTGACAGGGTTATATGCTATAGATATATCACTACAATTTTGAATATCATTAAACCAAGATATAACCCAAGTTTGCGGGTCGTTTGGATCCTGATAAACAAACATAGGAGATCTTCTACATTCTCCTCCTGAATAATCTGTACTTCCTATTACCCCTATTATCCATGGCATATTTTGAGAGGGTTTGAAGCGTGATATATCTGGTCTGGAGAAATTTCTAAAAGTATATTCGGACCAATCCGTATAGTAGAGTTGCCATGAAGAAGGATCAGATACATCAACTGCATCTAACTCATAGATATAGGTGTTGTTCTCTGATTCAAAAGTTCCTGCTACATAGCTATCCTCTATGATACTTAATCGAGGATAAAAAGCATTTCCAATATCAAAATAATTAATGTCAAGTTCAGGCCATGTCTTACCTTTATCAAATGATCTTCGATAGTAGATGTTGGTTTTATTTCCATCGATTTTTTCATATGCTAAAAAAACTATATCTCCATAAGAAATTGCAGATGGATGTTGCTCTATACCTATATCTGTTGTGATTGCATGTATCGTTTTATTTTCCTCTTTTTTGAATATTGTAAAGGTATAATTAGCTGTTTTAGTAGAATTTCCAACTGTATTATTTGCCCATATATAGTAAGTATACTCACCAGCAGTTGAATATGTGCTATTATAGTAATATCTGTCAGTTTCATTTAATCTATTCATAGATAAATTCTTTCTACCGTAACCTTCTGGGCCAGTGATGTCCACTTTAACTATGCTAACGTTACTCTCAGTAGTTGTAACATCACAAGATATGTTTACATACCCTCCAACAACCTGTGAAGTAGGCTCTGCAGTTACATTTGTTATGTTGATTGTCGAATTATCTCCACTATTCGCAGTTACGACATAAGGATGGTGAGGTGAAAACACAGGGGTTTTTCTAGCTGTTGTTTTTACTTTACATAAATGGGTTTTTCTAAAATAGCTTCTAAACTGATTTTTGAAGGTATCTATTTTCTCTTTAACCTTGTCTATAACCTTCGAAATAATTTTGCCACTGTGAGTCTTTCTAAATGTTATCGCATTTACAGGTAAAGAAATCATAATAGCTATTGCTATAGTTAGCAGAACAACTCCTATTGATCTATGTTTTGTTTTCATTTTTCTCACCCTTTTATAAAAATTATATGATATCTTTATATAAATATTTTATTGTACATATCTTGCCTTTATATAGTTAAAAAGTCACATTTTTTTCCATTTTTATTCTCTATGTTTGTTTTTTATGAGAAATAAAGAAAAATATTAGCACAAACACTAAGGACAAAAGTTCAAAACCTGGTGTCTCACCTACTGTCTGATTGTTTTCACATGTGATTGTAAAACTGTCTACATCATCGATAACCTTGTATTGTTCACTAATCCATCCATTGTAATGTCCAACTTTTACTGTGAACTCAGTTATTTT
>JAGGYP010000099.1 GCA_021162485.1 Thermoplasmata archaeon | reverse complement strand
TTTTAAATCTTCATATATGGAATATAACCTGTTGGTGTCTCTATTGCCTCTGCCTCATTGTTAACCCTGAGGTCTATCCATTTATACCATATTTTCTTATCATTTTTTTCTGTTAAATATTCGCCAGTTTCTTTGTCTTTTACAAAATAATTAACCGCAAAGATTTTGGTTTTTTCCTCAGTTTTTTACCGAAATCAAGGTTTATTTCAATATATCTTCCCACTGGTATGGAGAGGAAGTCAAGATTGGACATGGGGTTGAACTCTCTTTCTCCTTCTTTTCCAAGCACAGCAGCTGTTCTTTCTGATTCCAATGATGCTCCTTTGGTTATAATCCCATGTACCCAGTCGAATGCTTCTTGAACCGATACCCACGTATCTGAATCTCTTCCACCGTAGACTATTGCATCGATTTTTACTCCTAACATCATTGTGCAGATAGCCTTATATATACACTCGTCAATTATATCTTTATAAAAGGTGAAAAAATGAATATGAATGTGTTCGTGGATGGATACAAAAGCAGGACGCAGGATTTTTTTAAATGGAGAACTGAAACAAAATTTGTTTACAAATTAGTTATGTGTTGCGCATTTGCCTGTTTCACGGGTTTAATGGCGCAGGTCAGGTTTTATCTTCCGTTTACACCTGTTCCTGTGACTGGGCAAACGTTTGCGGTTTTGCTTTCCGGTGTAATACTCGGGAAACGTTATGGTGGTCTTAGCCAAACTATTTATGCAGGACTTGGATTTGCCGGTGTTCCATGGTTCGCAGGTTGGACTTGCGGGCTTGGTGTTTTGTTAGGTCCAACAGGAGGGTACATGATTGGTTTTATTCTTGCTGCGTTATTCATAGGATGGGTTGTTGACTCAAACCTCAGGGCAAGAAGTTTCTTGGACACGATTGGTTTAATGTTATTTGCCGATATAATGCTGATTCTTATTCCCGGAACATTATGGCTTTATGTATGGTTGAACCTTTCTTATTCTGTTAGTATAGGTGAAGCAATGCTGATGGGATTCGTTCCTTTTATAGCAGGAGATGCCCTAAAGGCAGTTGCTGCTGGAACAGCTGGGCGATTGATAATACCAAAAGCTGCTTAATGGAGGAATTATGAAATTAAGAGGACATCATCTTATATGCCTTCAGTTTTTTAAAGGAAAAGGATACAGCAAGGATTTTGTGAATAATGCAAAAAAGTGGGTTGAATTCTGGGAGAGCAATTCTGCTGAGATAGTGAAAAATGCAGATGATATATGCAGTCTTTGTCCTTTTCTAAAAAATGGAAGATGCAATCATCCTGGATATAAAGTTGATGAGATTGATGAACTTGCACTCACACTTTTAGGGTTAAAAACAGGTGATAGGGTAAGAAAAGATTTTGTGAAAAAATATTTTCCGAAAATATTCAAGGAATGGAGAGAAAAAGCATGTAAAAAATGTGAATGGAAAAAGATATGTTTACCTCAGATGGATAACATCACCTGAAACAATTCTTTCACCAGATTCAAGAACAAGTTTACCATGTTCATCAACATCTACAGCTTTTCCCTTAATAACCTTGTTTAATGTTTTTATTTTTACTTTCCTGCCTATCGTGGAGCAGAGTTTTTTGTATTCATCCAAAACAGTTTTTTTCTTATTCTTCTCAAAATTTTTTAAAATACTCTTTAAAACTGCATCCTTAGAAACATTTTTTCCTGTTTCATCCTTTATTGATGTTGCTGTTTCCATTGGTGTCTTAGATATGTTTACGCCGACGCCGACAACAGCGAAATCATCAAGACACTCAATGAGTATGCCTGAGATTTTTTTGTTACCAATCATAACATCATTGGGCCATTTTAATACAGGTGATAAACCAAAATCTTTTAATGCTGATGCAACGGAAACGCCTACAATTAATGGAAGGTGAGGGTTTTTTTCGGTAACAATAGAAAAATAAAGCCCACCGGGAGGTGATTTCCATTCCCTGCCCATTCTCCCCTTTCCTTTAGTTTGTTCATCAGAAACAACAACAAAATCTCTTTCACCTTGCAGTGCAATTTCTTTTGCTACATCATTGGTTGATGGCACTTGCTTGAAACGATATATTTTCATTTACATGAATGTGGGTGGTGAACCAACTGTTAGATAAACCGCTTTTTCATCACCAATGTTTTTTGCTCCATGTGGAATATTTGACCTATGCCAGAGTATATCTCCTTCCTCCAGTGTATATGTTTTCTCTCCAACCCTGTACTCTATCTTCCCTTTAAGCAGGAGATGCATTTCTTCTCCTTCATGCTTATACATCTTTGATTCCACACCGATCCCCATCTCTGCGATTACTGCCTCCATACGCCTAGATTTTATCAGCAATCTGAACAGTTTACCTGGTTCTTCTGCTTTATATTTTTCTTCTCCTTTTTTTATAAATATTTCATCCATTATTTCTCACCCCAACATTCCTAAGAAAATCCCTGCAGCGGTGGCAGAACCAATCACACCTGCAATGTTTGGACCCATTGCATGCATCAATATATGATTGGTTGGATCCTCTTTTAGAGCTATTTTTTGTACCGTCCTAGCAGCCATCGGAACAGCTGATACACCCGCTGCTCCAATCAAAGGATTAATCTTCTCTTTTGAGAAATAATTCATCAGTTTCGCAATCAAAACCCCTCCTGCTGTCCCTCCGCATATTGCAATCAATCCTAAACCAAGAATCATCATCATTTTCCACTGCAGGATAACATTTCCATTCATTGATGCACCTATACATAAGCATAAGAACAATGTTATAAGGTTTATGAGCTCATTTTGAGCAGTTTTTGAAAGTCGTGGTACCACCCCGCTTTCTCTTAGAATATTTCCAAAGCAGAAACATCCTATTAAAGTTCCTGCCCTTGGTACTAGTAGGATAATAACAAAACTCATTATAATCGGGAATAATATTTTTTCTGTTTTTGAAACAGGTCTTAGAGCCTTCATTTTTATTTTTCTTTCCTCTTTAGTTGTAAGAGCTTTTGCTATTGGGGGTTGGAAAATAGGAACCATTGCCATATAGGTATACGCTGCCACAGATACAACTGCTAAAAAAGGTATAAAATCGGGTATTTTTGGACGTAAAAATGTTGTGAGATATATTGTCGTAGGACCATCTGCCCCTCCAATAATACCTATACAGCAAGATTCTGCAGGTGTAAACCCACATAGGATACCCAAGAGAAAAGCGCAATATATACCAATTTGCGCAGCAGAACCCAAAATTAATGTTTTTGGATTTGCTATTAATGGACCGAAATCTGTCATGGCACCAAGACCAACAAATATGAGTGTTGGGAATATAGTCCACAAAATTCCGTACTTATAAATGGTATATAGCAATCCTTGCTGTCCACTAACTACTGTCATTAAACCGGTGAGTGGTAGATTCGCCAGAATTATTCCAACACCTAGCGGCAGTAGTTCATATGGTTCAATTTTCTTTTTGATTGAAAGAAAAAGGAAACCAATGCCTACCGCTAACATTACAATATTCTGCCAGGTCAGATGTTGCAAGCCTGTTTCATACATTTTCACCCACCACCTCAATATTTATTTCTTCATTAGATACATTATAACCGCTTTCCTTTAGATAAGTACATATTGCAGATTTTATTATCTTTTCCCGGATATTTCTTTCCATGGATTTTATTTTTTTTTCTTTTTCTTGTTTTTTTATAAAAATTTTTCCGACCAGATAAATCACAAACGCTAATAAAGATAACACCCCAAAAACAATTAATATACCAATTACTGCTACTTTTAATGCAAAATACAAACCAGTCATTTAATCACCATTAATACATCATCTGCATTGACCTCTTGACCTGGTGAAACATTTATTGAGGTGACGATTCCTGACCTGGGTGCAACAATATCGTTCTCCATTTTCATTGCTTCCAATACGGCAACAGTATCTCCTTTCCTTACGGAGTCACCAACCTTAACATTAATCCTGATAATTGTACCCAGCATAGGCGCATAGATCGGTTCTCCACCACCCTCTTTTGTTTCTGTCTTCGCGACATGATGTTTTATTCCATCTTTTCCCTTTCCAACCTTTACTTTTACTTTGTATAATTTACCATCTACCTCAACGTTGAATATTTTATCAGATAGATCAATTTGTTGCTGCTTTGGGATCAGAGGTAATTGATCCGATGTAAATTCCGCTTTTACCTCCCCCTTCAAAAATTTCAACCCAATCTGTGGGTAAATGGCGTATGTAAGAACATCTTCAGGTTTTTTTAGTAACCCCATTTCCTCAAGTTCATCCTTTCTTTTTTTATACATGGGTTCAAGTAAATCAGATGGTCTGCAATCTATTATTTCATCTTTCCAGTTGGGCCCAAGTATTGTCTTGTATATTTCTTTTGATATTTCACCTGGTGGCTTGCCATACATTCCTCTAACATAATCCTTTGTCTCCTTTGGTATTTTTTTGTATCTTCCAAAAAGAACATTCATTACTGCCTGAACACCCACTATCTGTGATGTTGGAGTAACAAGAGGAGGATAGCCGAGATCTTTTCTAACCCTTGGAATTTCATTAAGCACAGCAACATATTTATCTGCTGCACCCTGCTGCTCAAGCTGAAAAACCAGATTTGAAAGCATCCCACCTGGGATTTGATGAACAGTTACAGATGGGTCAACCTTTAATGCTGTTTGACGGTGCAGATGCCTGTATTTATCCCAAACCTTCAAAAAATATTTCCTGCATTCCATGAGCAGATTCATGTCATATTTTGTGTCGTACTCTGTATCTTTTAATGCTGCTACAACAGATTCTGTTGGGGGTTGACCAGTACCGCCAGAAATAGGTGAGATAGCAGTATCAAGTATGTCAACGCCTGCCTCACATGCCTTCATGTACGCCATGCCTGTCATCCCTGATGTGCAATGTGAATGCAAATCAATCGGTATTTTTATTCCAGCATCCTTGCATCCCTTTATTATCTCATAAGCCTTTTTTGGTGAAATCATACCCGCCATGTCCTTAATACATAGCGAATCGCAGCCCATTTTTTCCAGCTGTTTGAAATCTTCAACATATCTTTCAACAGTATGAATCGGGCTTATAGTATAACATAATGCTCCCTGGGCATGACCGCCAACCTCTTTAACTGTCTCAATAGGAACTTTCATATTACGTAAATCGTTCAATGCATCAAAAATCCTGAAATAGTCGCACCCATTTTTTTTCGCATAATAAATAAATTTTTTTACTATGTCATCAGGGAAATTCCTGTATGCAACAATGTTCATTGCCCTCTCAAGCATTTGCAGAGGCGTGTTTGGTAAAGCCTCTTTCATCTTTTTCAGACGCTCCCAAGGGTCTTCATTAAGATATCGTATACAAACATCAAATGTTGCGCCACCCCATACCTCAAGAGAAAAAAAACCTATTCTATCTATAGTCGGACATATTGGAAGCATATCCTCTGTCCTCATTCTCGTTGCAAGTATTGACTGATGCGCATCCCTGAATATCTGCTCATGTAGTTGTACCATTTTTTACACCTTAACATTATGTTGTTTTGGGTTTAAAACTTTTGTTTTTTGGCTCCGTTGTGTTATCTGGAAAAGATTTCGCTAAATTTAGGGAAAACGAGAACCCATCTCTATCCCTCGCCTGGTCGTAGTAATTATCAAAATGTACAGTATGTCCTTCAATAGCAAGAGGTGTTTCCTCTCCATTTTTGATTGCTGCTTTCCTAATATATTCTATTGCCTCTTTAGATCCATCTGAAACAAAAATTTTAGTTGGATTGCAAAGCTCTATGTACCTAGCTATGAACTTGTGTAAATACGAGTTTTTTATTCTTATTAATTTATTATAATTTTCCTCATCTATTCTTTCTTTTAAGACTTTCATGTAATTTTCGCTCACTTATTTCACCCTTTCATAAGTATTTTGAGAGATTTTTGTATCTAGTTTTGTTAAATAAATGTTTTTGTTAAAAGAATGGTTGAAATAGTTTTACCAGCAAAATTTATTTGGACATTGATTTCCCCCTTATGAAAAAAATTTGAGGTATAAGTGGACTCGTCGGGATTTGAACCCGAGGCCTCCTCCATGCCAAGGAGGCGATCTACCAGACTGATCTACGAGCCCATTTTGCAAAGAAGGAAATAAATCCTGGGCAAATAAAATTTATGTTTACTTTACTGGTAAATCAATGCGCTCTACCTCCAATCTATCCGCAGTTGGGTACTCCTCCACCATATAACACTCAAACCCCATTTCTCGAAGTTCCGAGGCTATCTCTTGTAAAACCCATGCAGCCATGTTTACTCTTTTTTTCTCATCATCTATCTCCACCAACTCTGGAGGAACATCAAAGGTTTTAACAATAAAATCCCTCAGTTTTTTAAGATTGATTTCACCATAAACTGCTCCTCTTAGGAGTGTTCCATCCTCGGTTATAACGTCATATGGCCTGGCAACATTTTTTGCCCTTCTTTTTATCCGATTACGAAGTTGAACTCCATCTTTAAAAGATGATGAACAATAATGGATACCTACATCTAAATCCATCTCGCTACATTTCTTTATTATTTCAACACTAGTCTCCTCGCTACTAGCAACTGTGGCTGCGGATTCGTTTCTTAATGTATACCCTATCTTATCTAGGTTTTCATAGTTACTTTCAGAATATTCTAACTCATTTAGATTAACCCAATCTACATTATTTTTATCCGCCCAGATGATAAGTGATATTATATCATCTTTTCTATCAGGCAAAACAGGTATTTCTATAGCAACATCAACACCTAAGTTTTTAAAATGCTCAATCTTTTTAGATAACCTGCTTTTTTCCATATCCCCCCAAAGCTGTGGAACCGGGTGAAAACGTATTTCATCTAAACCACTACTTGCTAAGTTCTCTACATCTACAAAATCCTTCACATTTGGAGTATACAAATGTATATGAAAATTCTTACCAAACTCATTCTTCAATAAAGAAATATATCTACATGTTCTCTCGATAACAAGCAGAGGGTCTCCACCTGTGATTCCTGCCCCTTTAGCCTCAATTAACCTAGCTTCTATTAGGATTTTTTCTACATCATTCTCATCCTCAAGTTCCCATTCATCTGCAAAAATTTTGTCTTTCCCCCTTTTTTTGAAGCTCAATGGACAATAGAAACATTTTGCATTGCATTTCCCAGTTACAAGCAATACCAACTTTTCACCTTTAGCACAAAGTTCACAACCTGGTGAAAGCGGAGGAAGATACATACTTGAAGAATACCATTCCATAATTTCTCTCATTTTTTAGCCTCTCTTCTTTCTAATTTAAAAGATAATGATTTTAAATCCTATTAATATTAACTACAATCGTAAAACTCATGCTCCTAGATTGAAAAAGAGGTGAAAGGTAATGCAGTATGTGAAGAGCAAGGATGAAGAATACGTATTAGATGATGGAGAAAACATAATGTACCTGAGGGGAAAACTTGAAGAGATATTGAAAGAAGCTGAAAAAGCATGCAGGGAAAAGAAAAAAGTCATTACAATTAGCAGAACAATTGGATACTTCGATCCCTTTGAAGATTAATTCTCCATCATAAAATATAATAATAAGAAATCTATATCCTCTTCGCATCCCTAAAAACAAAAAGTGAGGCCTATGGTAAAAAACAAAACGAAGAAGTATAGGGGAAGTAGAACCCACGGAAGAGGAAAAAAAGCCGGTAGAGGTGCAGGATTAAAAGGAGGCAGAGGAAACGCTGGATTGCATAAACATAAGTATATACATATGATAAAATACATGCCTGATCATTTTGGTAGACGTGGATTTAAAAGACCTCAAAAGTTGATTAAAGAAGAAAAAACTATAAATGTTGGACTATTAGAAGAAAAATTTCCAGATGCAAAAGAAGTGGATTTAGAAAAAGAGGGTTTTGATAAATTATTGGGTTCTGGAGTTATAAATAAGCCTTTCATAGTAAAAGTTCCAAAAGCTTCTAAAAAAGCTATAGAAAAAATCGAAAGTAAAGGCGGGAAAGTAATTCTAACTTTAAGCGAGGGCATTGAAAAAATTTCAGAATAAAAAACATTTAAAGTATCTAAAAAATATAGGGTGCCAATAAATGGCTGAAGAGAAGAGGAGTAAACTCTATGCATTAAAGCCTATTATTGAGAGATGGCCTGCTGTTGCTAGACCTGAGGGGCATGTCCCATTTAGATCAAAGTTATTCTGGACTATCCTATGCCTTATACTTTATTACATCCTAACAAACATAATGATTTATGGTGTAAGTGGTACAGCCCT
This sequence comes from Thermoplasmata archaeon, assembly GCA_021162485.1. Lineage (GTDB taxonomy): Archaea > Thermoplasmatota > E2 > DHVEG-1 > B8-G13 > B8-G13. Next base: position 8,719 of record JAGGYP010000099.1, on the reverse strand, counting down.
TGATATGTTTGCTGGTTTCCGTGCTATAATGGCAGGCGCTAGTGGTTCAATAATGCACCTGGGTATAGGACCAATTGTTACAGCATCCATTATTTTACAATTATTTGTTGGCGCCAAAATCATAAACCTAGATTTAACAAAAAAAGAAGACAAGGCTATATATCAAGGTTTTCAGAAGATCCTGGTTATAGTAATGATACTTGTTGAGGCGATTCCTCAGGTTTTTGGATATTTACAACCTGATGCAGGTTTAATAAAAATGGTTGGGCTAGGTGGGGCAAGAGCTATAATTGTTTCACAGCTGTTTATGGGAGCGTTATTAGTCTTTCTGATGGATGAACTTATTTCTAAATGGGGTATAGGATCTGGTATTTCTTTGTTTATAGCAGCTGGGGTTTCACAGGCTATATTTACTGGGATATTCAATTGGCTTCCAATTCACAAGGACTTGCCATTAGGTACTAGTAATCCACCAGCTGGGCTTATACCAGGAACCTATTATCTCTTATCACAAATGTCTATATCGGAAATTGTGAATGGCGGTGGCTTTCAGACAATCTTTTTAGGCACGCAGAACTCTATAGTAGCATTGTTAGGTACAATCTCTATTTTCCTGATTGTAGTATATGCGGAATCTACAAGAATTGAGTTACCTCTTGCCCATGAACGTGTGAGAGGAGCAAGAGGTAGGTATCCGATTAGGTTGATTTATGCCTCTAACATACCTGTTATTCTTATGTCTGCATTACTTGCGAACATAAACATGTTTGCCCTACTATTCTATACAAACCCGAGTCTACAAAGAATTCCTCTAATTGGTGGGCAGTGGTGGATTGGAAAATATGATCTAACTTCAACTAATCCCACAGTTCCTGTAGCTGGCGGAGCATGGTATTTACACAGACTAAATGGTATACAAGGTTGGCTTTTACCAATGGTACAAGGTGGCATGCCAGGTGGGCATGCTGCGTGGCAATACGCTATAAGAGTAATAGTATACTTCTCCATTATGATCATAGGATCTATATTATTTGCGAAGTTCTGGATTGAGACAACAGATATGGGTGCTGCAGCAGTTGCTAGGCAGATTCAGAGCTCTGGTATGCAGATACCTGGTTTTAGAAGAGACCCCAGAATACTAAGAAAAGTACTGGAAAGATATATTCCAGTGGTAACAGTAATAGGTGGTGCTGCAGTAGGAGCGTTGGCAGCATCGGCAGATGCCATAGGAACTGTTGGCAACACCAGTGGAACGGGTGTGTTATTAACAGTTGGTATATTGATTAATCTCTATGAACAAATTGCTAGAGAGCAGGCTATGGAGATGCATCCTGTATTAAGAGGATTCTTTGGAAAAGAGTGAAATCAAAAAGAGGTGATATCTGTGGGAGGAGTAATAGTAGTAACAGGCATACCAGGTGTTGGTAAAACCACTGTTATGCAAAAAGCAGCAGAGGGTATTAACATAAAATTTGTAACCTTTGGAAGCGTAATGATAGATATAGCAAAGGAACTTGGATGGGCAAAAGATAGAGATGAAATGAGAAAACTTCCTTTAGATAAGCAAAAGGAACTGCAAATAAAAACAGCTGAAAGAGTTGCAGAGATGAAAAACGTTATTGTTGACACACACTGCACTGTTAAAACACCACAAGGTTACATGCCAGGTTTACCAGAATGGGTGATAAAAAGATTAAACCCTAGAACAATTGTTATAGTGGAGGCGGATCCAGAGGAGATATACAGAAGAAGACAAAAAGATAAAACAAGGAAAAGGGACCCTGATACTATAGAAGAGATAAATGAGCATCAACAAATGAATAGAGCTATAGCTATGGCATATGCAGCATTATCAGGCGCAACAGTTAAAATAGTGTTTAACCATGATAACGCAATAGATGAGGCTGTTGAACAGGCCAAACCTGTTCTCCAAGATTAGAGGAGTGTAGAATATAAGTGAATGAGAATAAAGCACAAACCGCAGGTAGTCAGCTTTTGCTTTTCATGATAATCATGTTTATAATGATCTTTGTATTTGGAGATCCTTCTATAAGATATCTAATCGCGTCTTCCCTTAACACTGTTCTCTACCCAGTAATAGGGTTTGATGGAAAATACCCTATACTCACTCTTTTACTCGCCGGCTCTATAATGATTTTTTTATCATCCTTTTTCACACATATATTTACAGATTGGAAAGCAGTTGGAAGAGCACAGGAGATTAGCAGAGCATTTCAAAAAGAACTTAGCGAAGCTAGAAAAAAAGGAGATACAGCAAAGATAAATAAGTTGATGAAACTACAACCGCAGATAATGAAGATCACTACGCAATCGCAAAGTGGGATGATGAAACCCATGCTATTTTTATTTATATTTATAGTACCAATATTCACATGGCTTCTCTCATTTCTCAGTACATTACAATATTATCTCTTCACAGTTCCATGGGCAGCAAAAGTCTCCTTATATGATAGATCTCTACTGTTTTCAAACTGGATTGTATTATATTTTGTTTTTTCTCTAGTAATAGGTCAGATAATACGACAGGGGTTAAAATGGGTTAGCTGGTCTCAATGGTGGCAAAATATTAAAACAAGAAAAACAAATGCCTAGTGAACATCAATGAAAAACAAAACAATAACAATAAGTGGTCCTCCTGGAAGTGGAACAACAACATTAGCAAAAATTCTAGAGAGAGAAACTGGATTAAAACACGTGTACACTGGCGACATATTTAGAAGATTAGCAAAAGAACATGGTATGAGTTTAGATGAGTTTGGCAAATACTGTGAAAAACATAGTGAGATAGATAAAAAATTAGACGAGGAACAAAGGAAAATTTTAGAAAAAGGAAACATAATTTTAGAAGGTAGATTAGCTGGTTGGATTGCATATAAAAACAAAATACCTGCTTTCAAAGTTTTCCTGGATGCTGATTTAGATACAAGGATCAGGCGTGTTATCAAAAGAGAGGGGGGAGATTTTGAACAAAGGAAAAAGGAAATACTGGAAAGAGAGAAGAGTGAAGAAAAGAGATATAGAACTTATTATGGATTTGACCCAAAAGATAAATCATTTTATGATATTGTTATAGATACATCAGATAAAAAACCAGAAGAAGTTGCTAATATGGTTTTAAACAGGTTATTTAGAACATAGCATTTTTAAAATCAAATCGCCATTATTAGCGAGGTTAACCACCTATGTCTTCAAATAACTTCTTGCTTCCATCTGAAAGAAATAGGATAAACAGGGTTAGATTGATAAAAGCACAAGCTAACACCAATCCAAATTATGGAAAGAATCCAAATGAAAGAAATGTTTACGAACTTTTAGATAGCGGGTTTGTAAACATAGACAAGCCATCTGGACCAAGTTCTCATCAAATAGTTGCTTGGGTAAAAGAGATTTTAAATATCAACAAGGCTGGGCATGGTGGAACCTTGGATCCTAATGCAACTGGTCTACTGACCATTGCATTGGGAAATGCTACAAAAGCTGTTTGCGTGCTATTACTAGCTGGCAAAGAATATGTTGGAATAATGCGTTTACACAAAAAGATAGAGGAAAAAAAACTCAGGGAGACATGTAAAAGCTTTGTTGGTGAGATATATCAGATTCCTCCTCTAAGATCCGCTGTTAAAAGAAGAAAGAGAAAAAGACATATCTACTATCTACAAATTTTAGAAATAAAAAATAAAGATGTTTTATTCAGGGTTGGGTGCGAAGCAGGCACATATATAAGAACTCTTTGTGTAGACATTGGTAAAAAACTCGGTTGTGGCGCCCATCTCCTGGAACTAAGGAGGACAAAAGTAGGTTGTTTAAATCTAGAGGATGCTGTAAAACTACAGGATTTGAAAGATGCGTATATGATCTGGATAGAAAATGAAGATGATAGGGAGTTAAAAAAAATCATAAAACCATTTGAAAAATTGTTTGATCATCTACCAAAAATAGTGGTAAGAGATTCTGCTGTAGACGCAATATGTCATGGTGCAGACCTGGCATTACCTGGTGTTTTAGAGGTTGACTCTGATATAAAGAAGAATGATTTGATAGGTATTTTCACTTTAAAAGGGGAAATCATTGCTCTGGGAAAAACTCTGATGGATGCAGAGCAGATGATACAAAAAAACAAAGGAGTTTGTGCAAATATAGAGAGGGTTTTTATGAAAAGAGGTACCTATCCAAGGGTTTGGAAAAAATCTTAAAATAAACTCCTGGTTTTAATATACCAAAATGCCGAGGTGGCCCAGTCCGGCACGGCGCGAGCCTGGAGAGCTCGTGGGCATTTTTGCCCTCGGGAGTTCAAATCTCCCCCTCGGCGCCTAAAAACTTCTTTTTTCAAAAAAAGATAACAAATATACAATAAATTATTTATATTTGATAGGTCATAAAAATAGTTAAAAGTATTCAGAATGGGGGAAATACTGTGAAAAGAATCTTTAAAATAGGCTTTAGCCTGCTACTAGCAGTGTCTTTGCTGCTTACATCATTTGCTATTCTTGCTAGTGATGATGACAATTTTTTTGAGGGTTTTGAAGGTGGCACAATACCATCTGGCTGGACTGTTCTTGGAAGCGGTGCAACTAAAACCTGGGAGATTACAGATATAGATTCGCATTCTGGTTCACATAGCATTATGTGCCATTATGATAATATTTACATAACACAGGATGAATGGCTAATAACACCTGCCATTAATCTATCCAAATACGAGAATCCTCATCTTATGTTTTGGCATAGAGCCACTTGGGTTGAAAATGATAATTTGCCAAATTATGTTTTGATCTCTACTAATAAAACAAAAGATAAAAATTATTTCGATGAGATTAGAAACCTCACTTTTAAACCAGGTACACTTCCCTCTAACTGGGAGAGGGTTGCTTATAATTTAAGTGAATATAAAAATGATACAGTTTGCATTGCTTGGAGATATCAAAGTACTCATGGTGAAATATGGTATATAGATGATGTTTACGTTGGCGAATATTTCGATGATACGCCACCAACTATTTCCAATGTAACAATAACCCCAGCCATACAAAAAATAGATGGCTATGTAAACATCTCTTTTGATGCAGAAGATGATGTTGAAAATGGTTTGAAAAATATTTTATTAAATATAACCCGCCCAGGCAATTCAACATACGAAACCAATTTATCCGAAATAGAAATGATACCTGATTCTCACCACTATTATTACAATAAAACTTATTCCCTTAGTGGAACCTATCATTTCTACATCAAAGCTGTTGACAAGTTTAACAATACAGCGCAGACAGGTTCATTTAGTTTCATTATTAAAAGTGTTTTCAATGTAACAGTTGATCCATCTACTACCATAGGTGAAGGGAGTAATTTCACTGTCCATGTAAAGGATAAAACAAGTAATGACCCCGTAGAGAATGCAACTGTTAAATTTGGCGATGAAGGTGAAAACACTACAGATGCTAATGGAACTGTTAGCTTCACAGCACCAGAGGTAGACAAAGTTACACAGTATAATATAACAGTTTCAAAAGAGGGATATCTTGATTACTCTTTCCGCATAACTATAATTGATCTTCAAGCTCCTCCGATAAAGAATGTTGAAGCTGAACCTACTGTACAAGTTGTCAACAAATCTGTGAACATATCATGTATAGTTGATGATATTGCTGTTAACCTGGTAAAAGTTAGAATTTATGGACCAACTGGTACATCTGTTAATATGCCAATGAATAAAACAAGCGGAGATAATAAATACTACTACAATGCAACTTACGATATAACTGGTAGATATAATTATAGTATTTGGGCTAATGATACAAGTGGAAACACAAATGTTTCTGAGAACAAATCGTTCTACATAGTGAATCGTTCCGATGTTTCTCCACCGAACATATCTGACGTTACCATAAACCCTCCAAGCCAGGTTGCAGGTGGAAATATCAACATAAGTTGCATTGTAACAGATGATGTTGCTGTTGCAAACGTATCATTAAACGTAACATTTCCAGATGATACAACACTGCTTCTATCAATGAACAGTAGTTCAGATGGGCGATACTATTTAAACACCACCTATACTGCTGCTGGATTATATAATTTCACCATACTCGCAGAAGATGCTAGTGGAAACAAAAACGAAAGCAGTATTTACAACTTCACTATTTTATACAACGCACCACCAGTGATAAACAATATTACAATAACACCTTCTTTCAGGTTAAAACTTGGACCTGTAAACATATCCTGTGAGGTTTCCGATGATTTTGGAGTAGATTTTGTGAAAATAAATATTACATTACCAGATGGAAACCATTCTGTTAAAAACTTGTCTCACTTAGTCAATACAACTTATTACTATAATGATAATTATTCAAAAGGAATCTATGTTTTCTACATAATAGCGAGCGATATATATGGTGTCACAAATCAGTCAGAGCTTCATACCTTCCAGGTTGGTGATGAAAATGCACCCAATTCAAGTCTGGATAAACTATCACATTATTGGTATAAGTCCGACCATATGAACATCTGGGCAACAGCAACAGATGACCTCAGCGGAGTGAAAAATATGACTCTATACTATAGATACTCCCTTAACAAGAAAAATTGGAGTGAATGGGAGAAATATCAAACAATAGATTCTCCTCCATGGAGGTGGTCATTTAATACTACTGAGGGAGTAGGATATTATCAGATATATTGTATAGCTACTGATCTAGCTGGGAACTCGGAAAATAAAAACAAGAGTGAAGTGGAATTTGGCTTTGATAATATACCACCCATTGCTACTGTAAACACCATAGAGCCTTATTTCCATAATGAGCCTTTTGAAATATCCGCTAATGTTGAGACGCAGGATAAATTGAGTCCAATATCAGAAGTTGATCTCTTCTATAGATGGAGCACTGATAATAGTAGCTGGAGTGACTGGAAATGGTTTGGAAGAGATAGTAATGGCAATGATGGATGGTCTTGGTACTTCGATGTAAATACAATGAAAAGTGGATACTACCAGTTTTATGCAAAAGCAAGAGATGCAGCAGATAACAATGAAACCAACGAGACAATCGGAAAACCAGAGGCATGGTGTAAAATAGAAGCAAATACTATACCAACAGTAGATATAACCAGGCCCAAAAAAGGTTATCTTTATATTAATGATGAAGAAAAAAGAGCGTTACCTTTTGAGAAAACCATAGTTATTGGTAAAATAACGATAAATGCTGTTGCATCAGATCCTGATGGGATATCAAAAGTTGAGTTCTGGGTGAATAACGAGCTAAAATTCACTGATACCGAAGCGCCTTATACGTATACGTTGGATGAGAGGAAATTTGGCAGATGTGAAATAACAGTTATTGCATATGATAAATATGGGAATCAAAACAATGCAACAACAAATATTTTTATGATCAAGCTGAGAGGAAGCAGCCTCTATAGCAACAACGAACTTCTAAAACTGGTGGAAGAGATAGATGATGTAGACAGTAAAAATGTAAACACTGAAGAGAATATTTTATCATCTCCACATATGGTCTCTATCAAACATAGCAAACTCTCTGCTACACCTGTAATAAAAGATTAGTTTTCCATTAAGGCAGCAGCAATCGTTTGACCAAAAGAAATCCCACCGTCACCAGCGGGTACATTTTTATGTAAATAGAATCTAAAACCTGCTTTCTCTACCTTTTCTTCTATTGTTTTTGCTATATACTCATTATAGGCACATCCACCTGTAAACCCTATATGTTTAACATTTTCTTCCATTGCCTTTTCTATTGCCATCTCTGCTATGCCTTTGGCTATATATGCCTGTGCTGATGCTGCTAGGTTTTTGATTTTTTCTTTCTCTAAATGATAGAATATTTCAGATAACAAGTATCTTGTATCAATCGTGTTATCTTTTACTTGTGACTTCAGTTTTAAAACATCTTTTCCACTAGCAGCAAATGCTTCTAATTTCATAGCAGGTTCTCCCTCATAGGTTCTTTCGTAGCATATGCCAAGTAATGCTGATATTGCATCCAGTACTCGACCGCAGCTACTTGTGATCGCGTATTTCTTCTTCATCAGTTGAGAAAAAATCAATTCAATTTCATCTTTTCCATGTGGGAAGAACTTGCTTTTCTGGAGAAGAAAATCATGCAAACTTGGTTCATCAAATAAAATACCAGCAACCATTCTCAAGGGATACTTTGTCGCTAAATCTCCACCAACCATTGGTTGTTCCATAAGATGTGCCACTCTCTTGTAACATATTTCATCTCTTGTTGTACAGTAGAGGATCTCTCCACCCCATAGAGTTCCATCATCTCCATATCCTAGCCCATCACATGTTATGGCAATCATCTCCTCTAAATCATTTTCTTGCATTAAAGCTAAAGCATGTGCAAAATGATGTTGAACTTTATACAACGGCACTTCTTCTACCCTGCTTTTTTCCTCTGCAGCATGTGTAGTGTCAAAATCAGGGTGGAGATCACATGCTAAAACATCAAATTTTTCTATATTTGTCAATTTTTTAATATGCTCTACTGTGTTTAACAGAAATCTAAGAGTCTCATATTTTGTTGTATCACCAATATACTGAGAGAGATAGGCTCTATCTCTCGACAATATACATATACTTGTGTTAATCTCTCCGCCAAATCCGAGTATTTTTTTGTTGTTTTTCAAACTAATTTTTATTGGAAGAGGGACAAACCCTCTGGATCGTCTTATC
>JAGGYP010000031.1 GCA_021162485.1 Thermoplasmata archaeon | reverse complement strand
GTATGAAAGGCCTTTAACTCTCTACCAGAATCATAAGGTCCATCCCATGGAATTGTCTCACCATCTCCCCAGTCAATTGTATAATAAAGATTATCTCCATCCGGATCTATAGCATAAAATGTATATCCATATTGTGTACCTGCCCTGCCAGAGGATGGACCAGTAATTATAGGCTTTTCAGGAGGTTTATTGTTTTTTATAACAATTTTATGATACCCATAATCCTTGGATTCCATTAGATCAACATCTATAGCTTTCACTTTTATTGTATACTCCCCACTTTCTGAATAAACATGTTGTAAAGCAACTTCTTCATTACTTTTATAGAAATCTGTTTCATCCTTACTTCCATCTCCCCAGTCGATACTATATTTTATATTATCATTGTTTGGATCTACGCTTTTCACTTTTATTTTTATTTTTTCACCTGTTACTCCCTTACTAGGTCCTGTGATCTCTGGAATAGATGGTGCTGCGATACCATGTACTGTGATGTTAACAACTTGTCCAGCCATAACAGCACAACCATAGCCAGTTACACAACCTGATGCAGTAGCACGCAGACCAAGCCATAAATTATGATAACCTTTTTCAGCTGTAAAATCAAAGTTTATATGAACCAGTTTAGCATCGCCAGCATGGTAGAGATTGTTGAGGGCGTTATAAAGGTCGTAGAAATCGGAGATCGTATCAATTATCTCAATAGCCTCTTTGATACTACTAGGTGCATACCCTGAAAACAAAGAAACTAGGTCTATTATCTTTCCAACCACTACATCCCAGTCCAACCAAAAATCAATATATTCTCTATGATAATTATCCCACTCATTAATTCTCCATACTTTTTCAGTACCTGCAAATGATCCAAAACCAAAAGTTGCTGCACCCCCAATATAAAGGATGTTTGCCTCAACAGAAAGATTTTTTTCCTTTCCAGTATAAAATCTTATTTTCTGTAAAGCTTCAGATGTCGCTCCACCTACAAAACCATGTGCAAACACACCAATGGCGCCAGAATATCTATTATCACTCTCACTATGCTCATCTACTAGATTTGTGCCATCTCCCCAGCTATAGCTGTCATAGTAGGGTGGTTTAAATACTGTGCTATCATCACCACTGATACTTGCGATTACAGTTGTCTTATTGTCTTTATTAACCTTGTTTCTTTTAACTTGTATACCTAGAGTTGGTTGGATCATTGATATTATTAATATGAGAAATATTAATCCAACTAATGATTTTTTAGCCATTCCATTATTAAAACATAATAATTATATAAATATTTTTCTATTAAATTGTGCGTTTTTGAGAGTTAACTTTTTGAATTACTCTACTGTTTACAGAAACATAGGGCCCGTGGGGTAGCTTGGTATCCTCCCAGCTTGGGGTGCTGGTGACTCGAGTTCAAATCTCGGCGGGCCCATTCTCGTTTTTAATAGTAAAATCTAATCAGATGCTTGCTTATATCCTAGTATACAATGTGTTTTATCTATAATTCTATTATTGGTAACTCTCCATCATAGTTATCATACATAATAGCAAATGAGAAAGCAAAGGAGTGATAGTTCAGGTATGTGATTAGTTCTACAATAATAACGGCTGCGGGAATACAAAGTGCTAGAACGGGGTTGATAAAACCCATAGCTATCGAAGAAGCAGTTAATCCACTATATGCAGCGATATGAAATATTTCTGTGAGCGTAAAAGCTTCCTCTGCTGTACATATTTTATCCTGGTTGAAATCTGCTAGACCTTTGAAAGCATTACCTAAACCAATTGTAAGAAGCCCACCAAAAGCCCTATCTATGTATGTCAGAAACTTTTCCCCTGAGGATACAATTATTACTCTGTTATCCCCCTTTATATCGTTTATAAATCCATTTGATATATCTTTTACTCTGATGTAATCACTAGATAAATGGCTTTTTTCTTCCACTAATCCACCACTATGACAGGTATCAAATGCTAGGCATAACCCTTTTGCCTTGATCTCATCAAGCCACTGACCAAGTTCATCATCTCTAATAATTGGATTCTCCTTGCTGCTGTTATACTCATAGGGTATTAGTGCTTCATCTTTCCCATCTTTTTCATCACCATTATCATCTGGAAATTGACTGCAATGGCCGTTGTAATAAAAGAAAACAAAATCGTTTTCATCTGAAACACTGGCGAGCCATCTTATAGCAGATCTTATACCTTCTTTTGTGGCTTTCTCATTTGTGATAAACCTGAGATTATCTCTGTTCCAGTTTTTACTAGAAAGCATAGCATTGAACATCTTATCAACAGCAGATGATGGAAGCTGTGCACCATTTTTATACTCGAATATACCTATTATGACACCCCAATAATGTGTTTCCCCATTTTTTAATGGATGAGGAGGGTTTTTTAAGATGGAGATCTTGGCACTATTTAGATTTATAGCTTGAACTGTGGAGACAACTGTGGAAATTATCAGTAGAGAAACCAAAATTGTGGCAATTTTTTCACAGGTCATTTTCACTTCTATCTCACCCTTAAATTAAAATAATATTATATTATATAAAATTTATGATAAAATAGTCGAT
>JAGGYP010000101.1 GCA_021162485.1 Thermoplasmata archaeon | reverse complement strand
TATTTATAAATATTATAGAACAAAAATCGAACAATCTATATTTTTTATGATAAAACTATAAATTTTTAGGGAGCATCTTTTTACATCTTTCACAAAGATGCATAGGTTTAAGTAAAGCTTCTTCTACAGAGTTGGAAAAGCGCATCACACATTGGTTTTTGCAATGATTTAAACCTAAAATATGGCCAATCTCATGTATTGCCTCTTTCCCAATTAACTCCTGGTTATACAACCTAGAAATCGATAGAATCGCACAACACCAGGGTACAGCGCAACCGAATATAAAATTCATATTTTTCCAGTAAATATCGTCTCTTATAACTCAAAGAGCCAAGTTTTTATCCTTTCTGCTAATAAGAGATTGTTGAATAATAGATGCATTGTACTGCTTCCTCGAACAATTAAAGGCATTCTCTGGTAATACTGTCTCATTTTTTTGTATGTCTATTTCTAATATGTTTCCATATTCTTCTCGTAAAAAATAGTTTATAACATCTATAGTAGCTAAATCAACTTTTGATCTGTATATTTTTAACCTCATTACCATTTATTATAATGGATTAGCTCTTTAATATTCATTCTAGAAGTTCCTGAGTTTTTTTCATCGCTATAGCCAATTGGGATTATAGCTACTGGTTTTATGTAAGATGGCAAGTTTAGAATTTCTGAGACTTTGTTCTCGTTAAAGGCGCCAACCCAGCAAGATCCCAGTCCGAAATCCGTAGCCATCAGTAATATATGTTCTATGGCTGCAGCGCTGTCTTGGATACAGTATAATTCCTCTCCTCTCTTCCCATATGGAGCTATACGTTTTAGATTTGCACATACTACAATGACAACAGGAGCCTCTACAATAAACATTTGCCCGAGAGCAGCAGATGCTAGTTCATATTTTATATCATCATCTGTTATGACCACAAAATCTCTTGCTTGAAGATTTCCAGCAGATGGAGCCATATTTGCATATTCTAATATTTCTGTTATAATCTCCAGGGAAAAATCTGTTTCTTTGAAAGATCTAACACTGCATCTTCTCATTATAGCATCTTTAAGTTCCATTTGTCCTCACCAATTAGAAACATTTAATCTATATTCTTTTATTTGAATATTGGGATTCCCATGATTTGGAGGTTTATAGACACAGATCTTGCTCATCCATACTATGTTACAGCTGCAGATGAAGCAATATTAGAAGCCTTTAGAAAAAACATGGTTCCACCTACAGTGCATTTTTACAGAAGAAAACCACCAGGTGTTTCTGTTGGTAGGACAAAAAGAATAGAAAATGACATCAATCTCGATAAATGTGAAAAATATGGAGTTGAAATAGTTAGGAGAAAAAGTGGAGGAGGAACAATATTTACAGATGAGGGTTGCCTAATATATAGTATAACATTCTCTCCAGAAACAAAATCTTATGATCCTTTGAAGATATTCAGTAAGGTTTGTTCATCCATAATAAACGCACTAGCCAAGTTTGAAATTGATGCAGAGTATAAGGCACCAAATGATATCCTAGTAAATGGAAAGAAAATCTCAGGCTCAGCACAGGTTAAAAAAGGAGATTTTGTTTTGATACATGGTACAATATTGGTTTCAACTAACCTGAATATGATGAGAGAAGTTCTAAAAAAGCAAAAACCAGTTTCCACTTTAGAAATAGAAAACAAAGGTAAAATACCTTATATATTTCAAATAAAAAAAGCCTTAGTGGAAGAGTTTGAAAAAACTTTTAATGTAAAACTAAAAAAAAGCAACTTTACAGAGTATGAAAAAAAACTGATAAAAAAACTGGTTGAAGAGAGGTATAGTAGAGATGAATGGAATTTCAAAATATAAAGAAATTTGGCTAGAATGTTATAGAGTAAACGCCTTTACTGACAAACCATTTTCAGGAAACCCTGCAGGAGTTGTTTTAGACACTATTGGTCTTTCTAGCAGGGAGATGCAAAACATAGCAAAAGAATTAGCTTGTTCTGAAACAGCTTTTATCACTAAATCAAACAGGAAAAACTATTTCAAAGTTAGATTCTTCAGCCCTTCTGTAGAGGTTGATCTATGTGGTCATGCAACTATAGCGTCTTTTTTCACATTAGCAAAAAAAGATTATATCGAAAAGGAAAGTAGAGTAACAACAGTTGTACAAGAAACCAACGCTGGCATTTTACCAGTAAAAATCTACTACAGGGGCGGCAAAATAGAAAGGGTTATGATGAAACAAAGGCAGCCTATGTTTAGACAAGTTAAAATAGATATAGCAACCCTCTCCGAAGCATTAGGTGTCAACGAAACCGAGCTTAATGAGGCTTTTCCATTAGAAGCTGTTTCCACGGGTTTGTTCTCTCTACCAGTTTACATAGAGAGACTAGAAACCCTGTTGAATTTAAAACCCAATTTTGAATTAGTAAAAAAATTATGTAAAAGAATAAACGTAGGAAGCATCCATGCATTTTCCTTAGAAACTATGGAGAAAAACTCAACATTGCATGCACGTAACTTTGCACCAGTTTATGGTGTAAATGAAGACCCAGTTACTGGTACTGCAAATGGCGCTCTTTGCTCCCATCTGGTTAAAAATGATTTAGTAAAAAAGAATTCTTTTATATGCGAGCAAGGAGATGCGATAGCAAGACCTGGGAGAGTTTTTGTCGAAATATCAAAGAAAAATGATATTATAGAAGATGTTTATGTTGGAGGTAAGGCAATAATAGTTCAGGAGGGAATGCTACGGATAAGATAAATGATAGTGTTGTAAGCCCTTACAATTTTTTAGAAGAAACAAAATTTAGCTTGCCTGAGAAGATAGTACTCTATGATAGCACTCTACGTGATGGAGAACAAATGCCGGGTATTTCCTTTTCCCCTGATGAGAAAATAGAGATAGCAAAAATGTTAGATGAAATAGGCATACCAGAAATAGAAGCTGGTTTCCCCGGTTCATCAAAAAATGAGTTTAACATCGTTAAATCTGTTAAAAAAGAGGGACTTGATGCAAAAATATTGACTCTGTCTAGATTGAAAAAAGAAGATATTGATGCAGCAATAGAAAGTGAGGCAGATCTTATCCTGCTTTTTATAGCATCTTCACCTTTACATATCAGGTATAAATTGAAACTAAGGGAGGAAGAAATTAAAAATATGGTTGAGGAAAGCGTTCAATATGTAATAGATCATGGTGCAATCCCAAGTTTTAGCACAGAGGATAGTACGAGAACTCCTATAAAAAGGCTCGAAATACTGTCAGATATTGCTGTTAAAAATGGTGCAAGAAGAATAGGTTTTACAGATACAGTTGGATGTGCAAACCCACAAGCCATTTATTATCTGTTTTCAAACATGAAAAAGAAACTTGGAAATATTCCTATTTCTGCCCATCTTCATAATGATTTTGGCCTGGCGTTATATAATGCTTTAACAGCACTGCATGCAGGTGCAAACCATCTATGTGTGACTGTTGGAGGCATAGGTGAAAGAGGAGGAAATGTTCCCCTGGAGCAATTGGTTTGCACTCTTAAATACCTTTATAATAGGGATTTGGGTATAAAAACAGAAAAATTACATGAGCTGGCAGAGATGGTCTGTAGGTTTACAGGGATAAAATTATCAAAACATCATCCCTTGATAGGGGAGAATGCTTTTACACATGAGTCTGGAATCCATGTTGCAGCTGTTTTAAAAAATCCTTTCACCTATGAACCAATTTCTCCAGAATCAGTTGGCAACAAAGGAAGGATTTTGTTAGGTAAACATACTGGTCATACAATAATAGATCACAAACTAGAAACCCTAGGGGTATCCTTGAATGGTTTTGAAAAAAACATTTTACTAGAGAAAATCAAGGATTTAGGGGAGAAAAAAGGAATAGTCACAGATGAGGAGTTTATAGAGCTTGTTGATAAAATTAGGATGGAAAATCTATGAAAACATTTAAGGCATACTATGTATGGCCAAAGTTTCCATCTGTATCCATGTCTGGAAATACTTGTCTATTAAATTGTAAACATTGTAGCAGGGTTTATCTTAATGATATGCAAGGCTATACAAAACCTGAGCAGTTATTAAAATTTTGCAAAAAAATTGATGATAAAGGTGGAATTGGCATACTTTTAAGCGGAGGCTGTAATAAGAGAGGGGAGATGTTAAACCTTAGAAGATTTTTGCCTATAATTAAAAAAATTAAAGAAGAGACTAATCTTGTTGTTAAACTTCATACTGGGTTAGTAGATGAGGAACTGGCAAAAGGTATTGCAGATGCAAGTGTTGACATTGCATCTATGGAATGTATGGGATCAAATGAGACTATAAGAGAAGTTTCTGGTTTGGATGCAACTATTGAAACCTATGCAGAGACTTTTAGAAATCTTCAAAATGCTGGTGTTAAACACATAGTACCTCATATTTGCATTGGGTTACATAAAGGCAGAGTGATTGGTGAAGAGAGGGCATTGGAGATAGTTAAAGAGAACTGTAAACCATCTGTTATGGTTTTTATTGTTCTTAGACCCACTCCAGGAACACCATATGAAAATATCCCTCCTCCAGGTTCTGAGAATGTTAAAAAAATTATCGCCAAAGCAAGAGAATTATTCCCAAATTTAGAGCTTTCTCTAGGATGCATGCGCCCTAGAAATAGCTATAGAATAAACCTGGAAGAAGCTGCCTTAGAAGCCGGTGTTACAAGAATGGAAATACCTCTAGAGTCAACTTTAAAAAAAGCTATGGAAATGGGTTATAAAATCAAAAAGATAGATGCATGTTGTGCTTTGCCAGAAGAGTTTGAGGGCAGAGCAACTAGACGCCCATAACAACTCTTAATATATCCCTGGTGCCAGGTGCAAAACCAAGAATTATTATACAAATCTTCAACAAACCAGCAACCAAAGGAGCTTTCTTGAATTCATCTTTGTAGTAAACATCTATCAGATATATTATCATTACAATGAGAATAAATTTTGTGATTGGGTAGAGAGGTCCCCATATGCTCATAAGGAGATTTGGTATAGGATGCTTTTCTCCATATAATGGTAATCCTAATCCTAGCGGATCTTTCAAACTAAACCAGCTTGTAAGACCATCCAGCATATGACCAAATATCATAATAAGATTAACAGGGTCTCTATATGGCTTTAGATTCTTTTTCTTTGTAAGATAGGAAAATATGTAGAATAGGAGTGTTATCAACAATGAGAAGGAAACAACCGCAAGTAAAACATTTAGATATGTTCCATGTGAAAAACTCCATCTACAACCAGCGAGCCATAACCCAATAAGATACGCAGATGGCAGGATAAGCAAGAGACCACCAGAAAATAAGATGTAATTGAAATCTATTTTCCCACCCTTAACAAATTTGAAATAAACTAGTAATAGAGCCAATCCAGATGAGAACCATAAAACAATTGGATTTAAATCATAAGAGAAAAAAATAGATTTATTCACCCATAAAACTGCATATAATCCGTTTATTATCAATAAAAATAGAATAAAAGGAAAAACTGCATTCAAAAAAGATTTTTTCTTAGAAGACCTTTTCTCCATATATTTTCCCAAGACAAGAATAAAAATGGTATAGAAACCAATTAGGAAATAGATAAGTGGAGAAATAAACAAATAAGCTATGGGTATTTTAAAGAAATTCGAATCTTCTAATACTCTACTAACCGGCCCAAACAATATGTAGGGTAACAGGGCTATACAAAAATAGCCATCGATATTTACATCCAGTTTTTTCAAAAGTTTGTATATGAAATAAAGAGCCAAAACTAATATTATACCATATGTTATCTCTGATAGTAGAGTGTAACCCTCATTTGCTACTACACCATTATGTTCAACATTATGCCCAACTGCATCTGCAACCAGGGGACCAACATAATGTTTCCATATCCATTGATCATAGAATAAGCGCGGTGCGAAAGTTAATCCCAATGATATAATTAAAACAATAGAAATCAGGGTAAATAGTATAATTTTATATTTGTTTTTCTCCATAAATTTTTTGTTCAATGGTATCTCCTTTCAAAAATGAAAGCAAAAATAATATATTAAATCCTCGTTTTACTTAAAATGTAAGATTTATGTCTCAGTTAAAGAAAATAAAAGAAATGATATTTCCTAGAGATGTGCTAGTAGGACATAATGCTAGTGAGCAGATAGCAGAACTTTGTGATAGGATAGTCCATGGCAACGCTCTCATTGTCGAGGATAAAATTACAAGAAAAATACTTGGGAATAAAGTTACTAGACTTCTGAGGAAAGGTGGTTATACAGTAAAGCAAATAGATATCTCTTCAGCAACACTTAAAGAGGTTAAAAAGGTGGAATCTTTCTCTAGAAAAAATAAGATTAATTTTTTGCTAAGTGTCGGCGGGGGAACTGTCATAGATGTCACCAAGATGGCTGCATATAATCTTTCTAAGCCTTTTATAAGTGTACCAACCGCGGCTTCTCATGATGGCATAGCCTCACCAGGTGCTTCTCTCAAAAATAAAAAAGGCTCTGCATCTATCCCTGCCGTTGCACCATTAGCAGTTGTTGCTGACACCTCTGTTATAGTAAAAGCACCCTACAGAATGCTTGCATCGGGCTGTGCAGATGTTATCTCTAATCTATCTGCGTTAAAGGATTGGCAATTAGCACACAGGCTTAAAAACGAGGAATATAGCAGTTATGCAGCTGCTTTGTCTGAAACCGCAGCAAAAACAATAATAGAGAATGCAGACTATATAAAACCCAATGAAGAAGAATCTGCCTGGATTGGTGCAAAAACAATGATAGTCTCTGGCGTAGCAATGAGCGTAGCTGGAAATTCAAGACCAACCAGTGGTGCAGAACATATGTTTTCACACATGCTAGATAAGATAGCACCTGGTAAAGCAATGCATGGTGAGCAATGCGGTGTTGGTGCTATAATGATGATGTACCTTCATGGTGAAGATTGGAGGTTAATAAGAGATACTCTCAAAAAAATAGGGGCGCCAACAAATGCTAAAGAGCTTGGTATACCAAAGAAAAAGATTATCGAAGCACTTATGCATGCACAAGAAATAAGACCCGAAAGATATACTATCTTAGGAGAGAAAGGTTTAACAAAGGAAGCTGCTATAAAGGTTGCAAAAACGACAGAAGTGATATAGAGATGCCACTTGTAACATTAATTGGCGAAAAACTTGCAAAAGAAAATTTAGAATTCATCTACCTGGGACCAAATAATGAATGTAAAAACTGTAAATTAAAAACGGCATGTTTTAATCTCAAAAAAGGTGGAAGATATAGAATAAAAAAAATCAGAGATAAGCATCATGACTGCGGTGTTTATGAAAAAGGGGTTAGAGTAGTAGAGGTCGAGGAACTACCTTTAATTGCAGCGGTTGATACAAAATTTGTAGAAGGCGCTACTCTAAAAATAGACACCGAATGTCCTCATAGAGCTTGTGACAATTATATGATATGCAACCCAATGGCTATACAACGAGATAAAAAGTATACAGTTGCAAAAATAATAGAAAAAATAGATTGTCCGGTTGGTAAAAAACTAAATAAGGTAGAGCTTAGAGAATAGATTATTATTTTGAATGACAAATTACATTATAAACTAGACCATTATTGCCATATATTTTCTCCCTCGAAAAGGGATCCATGAATGTACCATATGGATCACCTACCATTTCTTTCCATGCTGTACTATTCTCGTAAACAAATACCAGACCATGCTGTGTAATCTGAGCAACACCGAGACATATCACGGAAACGCCAGATTCCTTACAATTCCAAACCTCTGCTAAGATCTTTACAGTTTCATTCGCTTTAAACTCCATGATTCCATCTTTAAGGTTGAAAAATAATTTGATTTTCTTGCCCAGAAGGTTTAACTTTTCAAACTCTTTTGAAATGCTGCCATTACAGACTATATAATTCGTAATATGTCCTAATCCCATTTTCCTAGAACCTTCTTTTATACTATTCTCATCTACTTTTACACCCTGTTTTTCTAAATCTTTTAAAAGATCCTCAAACACCATCTTTTTGAGATCATTTTCACTCATTAGTAACAAGGTTTTGATAGTTGTTATACATAGAAACGCAGGAAAATCATTATCTTTATATGCATATTCTTTTGTTATCCATTTTCCCAAGCCAAAAAATTCACTAGTTTCATTTGTTGCTATTAATTTCCAGTTACTAAGGTAGACATCATCTATATATGCTTCTCTGATTTCCAAACACCCAGATAAGATAGAAATACATACTATAGCAGTTGCAAATAATAAGGCAGTTGACTTAAATCCCATAAAAAACAAATAATTTACTGAATCTACTTTAAATTAACGAAAAAATTAAAAGGAGAAAAAATTTGATGTTTTTTCTCCCTATTCCAAAGGTTTTATAGAGTAACTATCAAATCAGCAATTTCTTCCAATTTTTCTTTTTCTTGAGGAAGGGCAATAGAAGCTTTCCATTTCTTTCTACCATCTGGGAGATGATATCCTCTTGATATCGAGATAAATTCGTTCTCACCTTCAGGTGTCTTTGCTTTCTTCCTTGCAACTTCTATGAAGTTGTTTTTTCCAAAATTTACTTCTTTTGCCCTTACGGTTTCAAATTCTACCAATTTTTTTCCTCCAT
>JAGGYP010000090.1 GCA_021162485.1 Thermoplasmata archaeon | reverse complement strand
TCTCTGGTAACTTTCTAGATATCCACAGCTCTCTATCTATTGTCTCATATATATTTTCATCATCTGGTATTCTTTTAACAGGAATTAAATTGCTTGTTTTCTTTTCACCCTTGCAAGCGTATTTTAAAATATTGTTCTTTTTCAATTGCCAGTAATGTGTTCTCCATTCTCTACCATCATGTAAAGTGGTTTCTTCTCTTTCTGTGCCCAAAAGACCCTCCTCCTCCAACAGATAAAAAAGTTGTCTATCTTCTGGATCAAGGACATTGTCTATTACTCTATCATCAAATCCGAAGATGTCCATTACAAAGCTGGCATCACGTCTAGCCTCTTCTATATCTATGCCTAT
Organism: Thermoplasmata archaeon; assembly: GCA_021162485.1. Classification (GTDB taxonomy): domain Archaea; phylum Thermoplasmatota; class E2; order DHVEG-1; family B8-G13; genus B8-G13. The sequence goes on along the minus strand of JAGGYP010000090.1, from coordinate 2,803 downwards.
TTTGTTTGCAATAGCTCTAGATAGATCTTCTAATGTTATAATATCCATAATTTTTCCTTCCCTTTCTAAAATTTATGCTATATATTCTGTAAGAGGTAATATATATAGTTTTCTAATTCTGTAAATTTTTTTACAAAGTAAAATTTGTTTTTTCGAGATATTCTCTATTCAACATATTTAAATACGCATAATTTTATTACATGTGTTAACAATTGTCTTAAAGGAGGGTTTTTACTTTGGAGAACGATAAACAGGAAGGTAAATGCACATTAACAAATGTGTTAGAAACAGAGGCAGAGATTCTCAAGAGACATATCTATATACTAAAAACAGTGTTAGAAAATGAACCAATTGGAATAATAAAGCTATCAGACATAACACATAATCCACAGCATATGGTCAGATACTCCCTTAGGGTACTGGAGCAGGATGGATTGATTAAACCCTCATCTAGAGGTGCAGTAACTACGGAAAAAGTCCCAGAGACTTTAAAGATCGTAAAAGAGATACTTATAAAAGTTAAAGAAGATATTGAGGATCTCATAAATAATATCTAGTCATTTGTGGCAAAATATTTAAAAAATAAGAAGTTTTTTATTGAGATGAAATACTTTTTAATAAAAAGCCGCGGTAACTCAGTTGGGAGAGTGCACGGCTGAAGACCGTGATGTCGAGGGTTCAAATCCCTCCCGCGGCATCTTTTGAAAAAATCATACATACACTACAAATATCTCTACTAGTGGGTTCGCCGCAAATTTTGCATCTCTTGATATCTCCTCGAGGATCTACTTCGCTTGCATACTTTGATATAATGGGTTGGATATTACTCATGAAACCCCAGTAGAAGCTATTTTTTATTCCAGGTTTTTTTTCCTCCAAAGAGTTCCACCATTCTTTATACATGGTGGAGGATGCCTCTTTGGAATGTGGACATTTCCCATTATAGTATGGTATGTTTTCAATTTCAGCATAGTATCTAGTTTCAAGATCTGTAAACCTGTAAAGAGGTTTGACTTTTTTAACAAGTAGATCAGATCCTTCCAGCATAGGTTTACTCGATGAAATAGCAAAAACATCCGAATTTAGTAAATTCAAAAAAAGAAAAACTAAGCCATCATCCATATTGTGACCTGTTGCTAATACGTTATAGCCATTATCCCTGGCAATTTTATTGGTAATTTGTCTCTTAATTGTACCACATATAGAACATGTTGCTCTCCTTTTCAATTTAGAAACCTCGTCTAAAGCTTTACCTTTTTCCTTCTCTAAATCATACACGATTAGGGGGATATCATGTAATTTACAGTAAGATCTTATAACTTCTTCACATTTTTCTGAATAACCTTTGATACCTAGATTTATATATAAGGCAGATGTTCTAAAACCTGTTTTTTTTAATACATGAAGAAGAGCCATACTGTCTTTTCCACCAGATACTGCCACACATACTTTCTCTTTATCCTCGATCATTTTATTTTTTTCTATTGTCTTTAAGACACGGTTTTCAAAAAATCTAGGGTAACATTTTTTACATAATGCAATCCTGTGCATTTTGAGAATAATATCTGCTTTTTTACCGCAAAATCTACATCTCATATCCACTGCTAATAAGATATCTAATAAATATTTTTTACCATTCTACAAAAGCAGCAAGTTTTTGTCAGCGCTGATGAACCTAAGAGTCAACAAAATTTTTATATAGTAATTTAATTCTTAATAATGTTTGAGGGATGCACAAAGAATAGATTTAATTTGGAATATTTAAAAAAATTTTAATTATAATACCTGATTTCAAAATCAAGGAGGGGATATTGCCTCTGTATTTAAAAGAAATAGAGATGGAGAATTTCAAATCTTTTGGCGGCAAATTAGTTGTACCACTGCTGCCAGGTTTTACAGCTATAACAGGACCAAATGGCTCTGGTAAAAGCAATATCACAGACGCAATACTCTTTGTATTGGGGCCAAGAAGTTCGAAAGAGATACGCGCAGGTAAACTTACAGATCTTATATTCAACGGGGGCAAAAAACGCAAAAACCCTGCAAAATATTGCAAAGTCTCTCTAATCTTTGACAATAGCGATAGAAAAATGCCAATTGATGCAGATGAGGTAAGATTAACCAGGGTGGTTAAGAGAGCACCCATAAAAGGAAATAAAGATAATTATTACAGTTATTTTTATATAAATGGTAAACCAGCTTCTTTTAATGATTTTACTAATCTTTTAACATATGCAAGAATATCAGGAGAGAAATATAATTTGGTAAAGCAGGGAGATATAACTAGTATAATCGAAACAAGCAGTGTAGAAAGAAGAAAAATAATTGATGATATAGCAGGGATAAGCAATTTTGACGCAGATATTGAACGAGCAGAAAAAGAAAAAGAGCAAGTTGAGGATAACATAAAAAGGATAAACATCATTTTAGGCGAGATAGATAAACAAATCAACAGTTTGAAAAAAGATAGAGACGAAGCTTTTAGATACAGGGAACTACAAAATGAGTTATACTCTTTAAAATCTAAAATCGCACTCAAAAAGAAAATAGATATCGAAACACAGATATCAGAGATACAAAAACAAATTGAGACATATGAGAAAGAGAAGAAAAAACTAGAGGAAAAGAGAGAAGAAATCGCAAATAAATATAAAGAGGTTCAGGAGGAACTAGCAAAGGTAGAAGAAAAAGTCGCTACTGCAGGGGAAGGAGAAACAAGTAAGATAAAAAAGGATATAGAATTTTTGAGAACCGAGGTTATAAAGATAGAAGAAAAGATAAACTATTTTAAAACAGAGATAGT
>JAGGYP010000092.1 GCA_021162485.1 Thermoplasmata archaeon | reverse complement strand
ATGGAGATGGATTATCATACAGTGACGAGACCTCTGGGTGGGATATTAAGGTATATTATGTGAATGGGACAAATGTAACGATACATGTCACATCTGATCCAAATAAATATGATACGGATGGAGATGGATTATCAGATTTTGAAGAGCTTGCACGTCTTACAAATCCAAGAAGCATTGATACTGATGGAGATGGTTTATCAGATTATGACGAAGTAAAAGTCTATGCAACCTACCCAATGGATCAGGATTCTGAGAGACCATATCCCGATGGTTTAATGGATGGAATAGAAGTAAATGGATGGTATATCAACATAAGTGGTGTTAAAACACTTGTAACTTCAGATCCATTATCTTTTAACACAGATGGAGATGGATGGAGTGATTATGAGGAATATCAACATAAAACAAATCCTAAATCTGCTGATACCGATGGAGATGGTGCAATGGATTCGATAGATATTGATCCTGTATGGAATATCAAAGTAACTATAGATTTGATTAACTTCACACTTACTAGCTCTCCAAACTCATATGGTATTTCAAAACCTTATTTCCAGATTATGATTAACACGAATTTGACCACAACTGCTAAGATGCCCTTGATGCATAGCAATGACGTTTTCAATTTGAGCGATACAAAATATGACGCCTATAAAATTGATATTCCTGATTATTTAGGAAATGATCCGGTTTCTGTGAGAATAGTAGCCCTTGATAATAATACACAAGAAACTGTTTCATATGTTGGGATAACAACAAAGGCAGATATTATTCTAAAAATTAATGGAACACAAGACTACTGGCAGGGATCTCAATACATAAATGAAAAAGAAAAAACATATTCCACAACTGGAACAAATGGTATACTTAATTTCAAAATCATAATTATTAGAGAATAGAGATCATCTTTGAAAAAACCAAGAAAAAACATATAATCACCCTCTTTTATATTTGTTTTTTAGGAAGAATGTTAGATGAAACTGAAAGAACTGGAAGAATTGATATTTGAATTAATTAAAAAAGTAGAGACAAACTTACCAGAAGAAGTGGTTTCTGAAATAAAAAAAGCAAAAAACAGAGAGAAAACAGAAACTGGTAAAAAAATATTAGAATCTATTTTACAAAACATAGAAATTGCAAGAGAAACAAAAAAACCAATCTGCCAAGACACAGGTACTTTAACATTTTTTATCCAAATGGGCTCAGAGTTTCCTTTGAGAGATAAATTGAAAAAAGCCTTGCTAAATGCTGTAGAGAAAGCTACTAAAGAAGTCCCCCTGAGATCAAATACTGTAGATCCTATAACAAATAAAAACACTGGTAACAACATAGGCAACTATATTCCATATATTGATTTGGAGATAACAAATGGCAGGGATTGTGAGATAACTTTGCTTGCAAAAGGTGGCGGCAGCGAGAATATGTCAAAATTGAAAATGTTCAACCCTACAGATAGTTTAGATGATATCAAAAAATTTGTGGTGAACCATATAGTAGAGGCTGCTGGTAAACCCTGTCCCCCGACAATTGTTGGAGTTGGTATAGGTGGGACATCTGATCTTGCATTAAAGATTGCAAAAAAAGCCTTGCTTAGACCTCTAGGAGAGAGACACTCGGATAAAACAGTTAGCAAACTGGAAAAAGAAATTATTGAGCTCGCAAACAAATCAGGCATTGGACCCATGGGATTAGGTGGAAAAACAACGGTTTTAGATGTCCATATCGAAATAGGACACAGACATCCTGCCTCTCTGCCAGTTGGAGTTGTCATGCAATGTTGGGCTCATAGATATGGGAAAGTAAAAATCTATGGAGATGGAAGGGTCGAATGGCCAAGGTAGAAGAAATATTATTAGAGACACCTGTGGATAAAAAAACCCTAAAAAAACTGGAAGCAGGTGATATGATAAGAATCAATGGAACTATTTTTACATTTAGAGATAAAGCACATCAAAAAGCTATAGAGTTTTACAAAAGAAAAAAAAAGTTACCAGTTGATTTGAATAACGCAGTGATAATCCATTGTGGACCAATTGCAAAAAAAACCAAAGAGGGATGGAAAATATTTTCTGCTGGTCCCACAACAAGTATGAGAATGGAAAAACTGGAAGAAGGGTTTATAAAATATTCAAATATTAGTGTAATAATAGGAAAGGGTGGGATGGGTGAGTCTACTGCTAAAGCATGTAGGAAATTCAATGTTGTTTACTGCACATTTCCGGGTGGCTCTGGCGCTCTTGCTGCAAGTTATATTAAAAAAGTAAAAGATGTTTTTTGGTTAGAAGAACTAGGTATGCCAGAGGCATTATGGGTATTTGAAGTAGAAAATTTTGGTCCCTTGATTGTGACAATAGACATTAGGGGTAGAAACCTTACAGAAGAAATAAAAGTTAGAGCGAAAGAAAGAATTTCTTCTTATATCAAATAGACCATGTTCTCTATAGCAACAAGTAATAACAAACTTGATATCATAAGGGCTGCCCAGATCAGGGCATTCCATTCAATAACTTTTCTACCATCCAATGGTCCAAAGGGGATCAGGTTAAATACTGCTAATAAAGAGTTTATAAAACAAATTAAACCAAACAGCGAGCCAACTGAGCTCTCATAAAAAATAAATACCAGGGGAAGTAAAATCAAGGCTATTATAAAATTAACCAGTGGGCCTGCGATTGAGATAACACCGATCTCTTTTCTACCAGCAGATCCCATTATGTAAACTGCTCCAGGTGCTGCAAATATGATCGGAAAACCTGTGGATATAGAAATCAACATGAAAATAATCACAGTAAGCAGTCCCATTGGGTAGGCTCTAAACTCTGCCCACATACCAAATTTTTGTGCTGTAAACTTATGAGCAAGCTCATGTAAGAGAAAAGATGAAACTATGCCAAGAAAACCTACAGCTATAGCAGATACTATGTTCAGACCCTGTGAAATAAAAATGGCAGAAAATGCAAATGCCAGTGTCAGCATGGCGAGCAATATGTGCCTTATTTCTGTTTCACTAAAATGTAAACCATGAGGTTCTCCATAGCTATATGCATATTGGTGATCAAAACCTGGTTGGTTTACACCTGGGATATCGTGAAATGAATAATATACTCTTCTTTTTTTCATCTTCAACCCTTTTGAATAACCTCTTGTTTTTAAAATATTTATCCTAGACCCAGTTTTAGTATATATGTTAACGCGATAAATGTTCCAATTGTGCTGCCTATATTCGCAAAAGCTACAACCATTAATAATCTGGTGAAAGAATTATTGAAGAAATCCCTCAGGGATTCTATCTCCCTAAGCTTTTGAAAATCTTTGATTTTTGGTGTCCTAAATTTCAGTTCCACCAGCCCAGCAAACCATCCTGCGGCAACAGCTGGGTTTAGAGATGTTAGAGGTGCAGCCAAAAATGCTGTGACAATAGACAGAGGATGAGCCCTGGCTAGGAGAGCACCCAGAGCTGATAGTGAGCCATTGATCAGAAACCACCATAAGAAAATATTGCCAATCTCTGCCATTGCTGATGGGCCCTTTGTAATGATTAAATAAATAATAAGTGAGAAAAACAACACGGGTATTGAATACGCGAAAAGTTTTGCAATGCTAATTCTTCTTCTAGGCACTTGCTCTAGTTCTTTGATGTCTACATCCAGGGGTTTAATTCCCTCTAAATATTCTTTTATTCCCTTAACATGACCTGCTCCTACAACTGCGAGAACTTTACCATGTTTTTCTCTTGCATCCAATATTTTCTTAGCAATATACTTGTTTCTCTCATCAATCAGAACATTGGAAACACTAGGTGCAAACTCGCTGAACTCTTTCATCATAGCAGACATAACATCTTCTTTCATCAGTTCTTTAAGATCTATTTCTTCGAGTTCCTCCTCATTATATCCAACCATTGCTTTGATAAATTCCCATACTAATCGGAATTTTTCTCTCACACCCATTTTTTTCCAAGCTCTTTTGAGTGTAACTGAAATATCTCTATCTACAAGCTCTATTCTCAGACCTTGTTTTTTTGCTTCTTCAATAGCCGCTAGCATTTCAGCTCCAGGCTCTGAACCAAATTCTTCTCCAAGTTTTCTCTGCACAGAAGCCAGGAAAGTCTGCGCTAATATCAGAAAAGCTTTATCTGTTTGCAGAAAAGATGTTATAGGTGTATCCTCCCATTTTTCCTTCTCTGTTAAGGTTTGATATCTTCTTCGACAAAGTTCCACAGCAACAACATCTGGTTTAAACTCCTTTATAGCTGATTTTACCTCTTCTACACTATCTTTGGATACATGAGCTGTTCCAACTAGTAAAATATCATTTCCAATTTTGACTCTCACAAGTATTCTCCCAGTCCTGTATTTCTAATTAAAACTAGAAAAATAAAGTTCTGATATTTATATCTCTGCCTCAAAATCTTCCACAGTAAGCTTAAATTCATCTCTTGATTTAATCTTGCCTTTTTCTAATAAAATTTCTCTGGTTAGGAGCCAATATATTATGGCCAGAGCTCTTCTACCCTTGTTATTTGTTGGGATGACTAAATCTACAAATTTTGTCTCATTGTTTGTATCACATAATGCAACAATTGGGATACCTATGCTGCTGGCTTCAGAAAGAGCCTGGGCATCCACCATTGGATCTGTAATTAGGATTACATCGGGTTCAATGTAATTGTTTAGTTTAGGATTAGTTAATGTTCCCGGCACAAATCTACCTGGTAAAGCAACAGCTCCAATATGTTTTGCAAACTCAGTAATAGGCTTATGCCCATACTGTCTAACAGAGGCCACTATTATCTTTGAAGGATCAAACCTAGCTAAAAATTTAGCTGCTATTTTAAGTCTTTCATCTGTCTTCCTAACATCTATAATGTATAAACCATCGTTTCTGACTTTGTAAATAAATGGTATCATCCCAGATGTTTTTTGTCTCGTCCCTATGTGAGTACCAGAGGTAAGGTAAACTTCTTCTGGAAGTAGCAGTTCTTCTTTTTTCTCCTCAACTGCTTTTTGTTCAATCTTTTCTTCTGGCATCTATCTTCCTCTTAACAGTTATTGGAATTGCATTTTCTTTGAATTCCATCATAGCTATTTCAACCGGGTCTATTATATTCTTTGGTATCTTTATTAATATTGGCGCACCCATTGCTATTTGTAATGCACGTGCACCTATTATGCGTGCTTTTTCAAATCTGGTGTATTTCAAAGGGATGAACCTCCAATTTTTATATTAAATGCTTTTTAACATATGAAAGAGATAAAATCATCAAATACGCGAAGTATTTAAAAAGGTTACCATTTTATTATTATGCTAAATAATTCATTATAAACTTTACAAAACTATATTTTTCTTGAGGAAAGGGAACACGCAGAAAATTTTTATTTTGTAACTTAATTATATAAAAATGTTAAATAATTTTAGAAACATTTTACAATTGAAGAAATTAAAAAATGGAAAAAGAATTTTTTACTAGCAATAAAGGCTGACAGCAATCTTTATTCTAGCATCGTTTACCAATGTCATAGAATCTAGCCTGGATTTTAACAAGGTAAAACTCGTGTCTCGCCTCTCTTTACAGTAAGAGCAATGCAGAAGTTAGATGAGCTTGCTTCAAATCTGATGAACACACAGCATATCAGAAAAGGAGAAAAATTGCATTCCAAGTAAAATCTAGTTTAGACAGTATAATTGAAAAAATCAGTTAAAGGTGATGTAAAATTAATTTTATCTTACTTCCTCTTCCTGGTACTCATCTGCGAATAGCACACTTCTTTTTGAAAACTCATCTAGAGCTAGCTGGATATCAAATGTTATATCCCTAAGAAGATCTTCTAACCTGTTACTTCTAAATTCTTTAACACCATCAACCTCTGAGAAAATTTTTCCTAAAAATTTTCCATCATCATCCTTGTGTATCTCTATACTGTACAGGGTTTCCTCCATGTTTTTACATCACCTATATCTTCCTTTATCTCAGTTAATGAATATAACCCATATAAGTATTTTTTGGAATATTTAAATCATTCGCTCTATTAGTTTGTTTATCTCCTTCCCTCTGTAACCAAGTGCTCCTCCTTCTGAAAAAGATCTTTTGATTCCCTCATAACCTTTTCTTGGTGGGTTTAACCTTAAGACAGGTTTTATATCCGGTAGTTCTCTATATTTTATTTTGTTTTCAACTATTGCTTCTGCTAATTCCTCTATGTTTTTGTAGGGAGTTGCAGATTTTACATACTCGTCTGTTATCTCTTTGTCTCCTATTAAACGACCTCTTTTCTCTATCAATTTAACCGCAGTTTCTTTATCTAGCTCTCCCCAGGTGATATAATCTTTTGCCCTTTGTAACATTCCTTTAAAATTCTCGTTATTATCTTCAATTATAACACAATGATTTACCTTGTTTAATCTAAGCATTTTTAATGTATCTCTAATTTTTGGGTTTATGCTTACAGTTCCTCTTACTCTTATTACTGCAAAGGCCATGTTATTGTTTTACCTCCTTTTCAGTGGTTGTTTCTTCAGCTGCTGCGAATCCTGAGATTACACTTAGTTTCATCTTTTCTTCTTCTTTTAATCGAACGAGAGATGTTTTTTTGAGAGCATCAAAAACTGCTTTTGCATAGTTTACTGTTGTCCTGGTTGTTCCCCTGGCAAAGCCCCAAGCGTCGTTTATGCCAGCTAAACCAAGTATTTTTTTTGCGATCTCTCCAACTGCTAAACCTACGCCTCTAGGTGCTGGTTTTATTGTTACCTCAACAGAGCCGCTTTTGCCTTTAACAGTAAATGGTATTGTATGTGGTTTACCACAGGTACACTCCCAGGAGCCACATCCTCTTTTTATCTCTATTATGTTTAATTTGGCGTTTTCAATGGCTTTTCTGATACTTGCTCCTACTTCTTTACCTTTAGCTTGACCTAAGCCTACATAACCATTTCTATTTCCAACTGCCACGGTTATTACAAATTTTACTCTTCTACCAGAATCTGTCATTCTTTGAACCATGTTTACATCTAAAATCTCATCTTCTAAATTAGGCAGTAGGATGTCTATTATCTCTGGCTCTTTTATTGGTAAACCTGTCTTTATTGCATCACTCATATTGGTGATTTTTCCTTCTCTAACTAGTTTTCCTAGTCTCGTTCTTGGAACCCAATCTATAGGTGTCTCTGCTTGTGGTGCAGCTCCTGCTTTTTCTTCAACTTTTTCCTCTGCCATAAAACCTAAGCTCCTTTACCCAAGATCTTGTTTTTTATATTCTCTACTTCTTTTGGAAGTGTTTCGTTCAAATGTTTTCCCAAAAGTCTATCCTCACTAGGTATTTTAGAAGGATCACAGGGGCAGGATATACCAGCTTCCTCTACTCCTTTAACCACAGCGAAAATTTTTGAACCTTTTGAAGGGTGACGCAAACCTATATCAAGTATTCCCTCTTTTATACCCTTCTCAGCTGCTCTTTTTCCTGCTAGAAGACCTGTTAAGTATGCAGCAGGAGTATTAGAAGTAGAAAACTTCCAATTGTATTTCTTATTTTTAAGCTCACTTGATATAGCTGAGGCTAGAATTTCATCACCCTGTGGATTATATTTTACAAATTGGACGATGATATTTTTAAGAGTTTTGCGTACAACTATTCTTGGTCTTCTAGACTTTAGTAGCTTTAATCGTTTTCTATAGTTTGTCTTTCCTTCTCTTTGTCTTCTTGGTTTGACTCTAAACTTTGGTCCCTGTTTCATTCTTTTTTACCCCCTTCTCTTTTTGCTGGTGATTTCTTGGTTTTGCTTGTGGTTTTTGATTTTGTTGCTTTTTTAGTCCTTTTCTTGCTTTTTTCTTTTTTCGTCTCCTTTTCAAGCTTTTCTTCTTTCTTTTTTTCAGTTTCTTTTTCTTCTACTTTCTCAGTTTTTGTTTCTTTTTCCTCTTGCTTTTTTAGTTTCTCAAGAGTTTTTATCTTGTCTTCCTCTTTTATAATCCCATCTAAGACTAAATGAGATAACAAGTGATCCTTGCTTCTAAAAGATCCTCCCTTGGCTAGTAAATAATATCTTCGATAGGCTTTCTTATCTATAAGATTTTGATCTCTTAAAAATTTCAATACTTTTCTAACAGATCTAATAGTTACAATCCATCTTCTTTTTCTGGGGAATCTTGCGTATTTAGGTCCTCTTCTTGAGCCATGCCCTCTTCTGCGACCTTTTTCTTTCTGTAATTTAAGTTTCTTTTTTCTTCCTGTGGATATGCCTTTTTCTGGCCTTTTTACTATTGCTCCGCCTTTTATTAGAATTCTTATGTCGTTTCTTGTTACTGCCTTTGCAATCTCATCGATTCTATCCTCGTCAATCCAAACCCTATCTACTCCACACTTGAGTATTTCTGCAGCAAGTCTTCGCTGGTTTCTTAAATCCGTCATTACTTATCTTCACTCCTTTTTATTTATTTAATCTATTCAATATTCTTATTCCCATTTCATCTGCTTTCTTCTCAATTTCAATTCTTTTTCTAGTTCCGACTGCTCCACTAATTCTTGCAGCCTGCCTCTTGTTATCAATTTTTTCTAAGTCTTTAACGTTGCAAACTGTCACTTCTTCAAATCCAGATGGATGTAAACACCTGGCTTCCCTGGGGCTTCTAAATCCTATTCTTACTACGTTTATTCTATATTTCATATGTCTACGCATCTTCGATGTCAGTCCTTTTGGTCTCCTCCAGTTTTCTGATAATCGCTTGTATCTGAACCATTCTTGCCTTAAAAACTCGGGTTTCTTCTTCTTTATTAGATCCCTAATCTTTAAAGCCCTCTTTATTTGCGGCAAAAGCTCAGGTTTTATCTTTACTTCGTACTTCTTTTCTTCTTCAACTATTTCAACCTGCTCTTCTTTTTTAGGTTCTTTTTTCTCTTTGATTTCTTCAACTTTTTCTTCTTTTTTCTCAGGAGTCGCTGCTTTTTTTGGTTTTTCTTCAACCAGGTTGTCTTTGATTTTTTTAGCTAAATCTTTGCTAACTCCTTTAACTTTTGCAAGATCTTCTATACTAGCTTTACTTATTTTTTCTATGGAGTCGAATCCGTTTTCATATATCTGTAAAGCTTTTGCCCTACCTATGCCTTCAATGGATGTGAGTTTTTTAATAAATTCTTCTTTGTTGCTCATGGTTATCAGCCACTTTTATTTTCCTTTACTAATCAAATAAATTCCATCTTGAAAGACTCTGATGTCTCTATTTTTTATCTTGGTAGCTCTTTCGATATTTGCAACTGTTTGTCCAACTTTTTCCTTATCTGGACCTCTGACAGATATCATTTCACCTTTGATTTCAATTTCAACACCATCTAGTATCTTTGCCTTTCTTGGGAAACGCTCTCCTAAAAAATTCTCTATTATAAATTCATTTCCATCTACTCTTGTCTTTATGGGAAAGTGAGAGTATACTGTTTTCATCTTGTATTCAAAACCTTTTGTAACACCTTTTATCATATTTCTAATATGTGCAGCAAAGGTTCCTACTAGTGCTTTTTCTTTCTTCCGTGGCAGCTCACATTTTACTTCAACATTATTGCCTTTGACCTCTATCTTTATTTTATGATGCTTTAGCTCTCTAGAAAGTGTTGCCTTTTCACTCTTTACCTCTACTAAACCATTTTCGCTCACGCTAACTTGAACGTTTTCTGAAATTGGTATTTTCTTAACAATTTCAGGAATCTTTGCCATTTTATAATCCTCCATGAAAAGTTATAGTTTTAGTACGCATATGCTAAAAGTTTTCCTCCTGTGTTGTCTTCTTTTGCTTTTTTCTGCGAAATTATGCCTTTGGTTGTGGTTAATATTAGTATTCCAAAGTCACGAGCAGGAAGATACTTGCTTTCCCATTTCTCAAGTTCTGTATATTTTACTGGGTACCTTGGTTTTATTACACCGCAGTCATTTATTACACCGTTCAATGTAACCTTGAATGTTCCTGCCTTTCCATCCTCTATAAACTCAAATTCTCTGATGTAACCTTCTTCTTTTAGAACTTTTAATACTCCTCCAATAAGCTTTGATGCTGGTTTTATTATGCATTCTCTTTTTCCCTTTTGCTCTGCATTTTTAATGGCGGACATTGCATCTGCCAATGGATCGTTTAACATTTTTTAACCTCCTAATAGTATTTCTTAAAGCCTAGTTCCTCTGCCTTTTCTCTAAAGCATTGTCTACATAAATGTAAACCATATTTTCTTATGATTCCTCTTTTCCTGCCGCATCTTTCGCAGCATTTTTTTCTTCCATATTCCTTCTCTCTTTTCTTTATCTTCATTAGGTTACAACCTCCAAATTGAACTTCTTTGAGAGGAATTCTACTGCTTCTTCTCTGGTGACTCTATGTTTTTTGGGAATCTTTTTTCGTGCAATTCTTCGATGTTTAATCCTGTAACCCGGTTTCTCTATTGTTATGCAAACATCCATTCCGAAAATTCCAATTTCAGGGTCATATTTTTGATCTTCAAATAATGTATGATCTGGGATGCCGAATGAAACATTGCCATCATCATCAAATGAGTATTCTGGTATTCTGTTTTTTCTTATTTTGAACGCCCTTATCAGAAAATCCTTAGCATCTTTGCCTCTCAGGGTAACCTTGCATCCAATGGGCATTCCTTTTCTAATACCCCATTCCTTGTTGGTTGTTTTTGATATTGTCTCCACAGGTTTATGTCCTGTTAAGCTTTCTAACACTGTCTCTGCCTTTTTCAATCTCTCCCCAGCTTCACCTACACCTATGTTAACTGTAACTTTTGCTATTCTGGGTTTATACATAGGGTTTTCTTGTTTCATTTTATTCTATCTCCACTCCTGGTAGTGTTAATTCTGGTTTATTTTTCCCCACGGGGAAAACATAATCTTTTATAGTTTGGAATTTTTCATCCTTGTTTTTAAGATGCACTACATTTGGCATAGATGACTTGGTTATCTCAACTTTGTCTATAACAGCGATTTCCCCAATGTGGGTACCACCAATTATCATAGAAGTGGTTCCTTCTTTGAACGGAAAAACATCTAGTATCTTTTGATCTGGTATGGAAATTTTCAGGGTATCATTTGTTTTATAAGTGTCTTTATCAACCAAAATGTTTCTTCCATCATGTAAATTCAACTGGGTTTTCTTACCTTTTAAAATTGTTTTGTCCTCTATTCTACAGAATTTCCATTTTGCCTCGTTCTCTGAGACTGGGACTAGGGTAAGTTTTCCTCTTTTGTCAAGTAGCACACGATAATGTTTTTTCAACTTGGGGATAGAAATTACATCCATTAAACCACATGGGTATTTGATATCCTTTCTAGGTTTACCATCAACTAAAAATTCTCCTTTTCCAATGATCTTTTTCGCTTCACTAGCCTTGTCACATAATTTGATATAATCTCTAACCACTAACCCTAATGGTATGGATCTTTCAAGAGGATGGGGACCACATGTTGATCTTATTGCCCATTTCTCTTCTTTTCTCTCTATTTTGAGTGCTCTTGGTGCAGCTAATCTTTTAATATGTCTACTCATTGGGTTTTCACCTCCTCCTTCTTCTTTGGTTTACTAGGTTTTTTGCCAGTTTTTACTGGTTTTTTCTCAGTTGTTTTAGTTGCTATTTTCTTTGTAGATGCCTTGGATTTTTTCTTGTCGGCTTCTGTCTTCTTTTCTTTGGGTTTTTTCTCTTCTTTCTTTTCCTCTGGTTTTTCCTCTTTTTTTATCTCTTTTGCCTCCTCAGCAACCTCTTCTTCTTTCTCAGCTAACTCTTTTGCTTTTTCTTCTTCCATTTCTCTGAGTTGTTCCTTTGCCTCTTTTTCAATCTCTTTTCTTACCTCTTCTGGCAATCCTTTTTCTAATTTTCTTCTTCTCCATGGATCTGTAAGATTTAGTTTTGTTATTAACAAATTACTAGGATGTATTGGTTTTGCTACTTTTTTACCATCAGCTTTGGTCATTATTGCTCCTTCAACTTCAACAAATCCTCGTTTAACATCAACCTTTACAACCTTGTTTACATGACCCTTAAATATGCCTCTCATAATTTTTACAGTATCTCCCTT
>JAGGYP010000069.1 GCA_021162485.1 Thermoplasmata archaeon | reverse complement strand
GTTAGGTGTAGGCCGTAAGCCTCCTTCTGTTTTAGACGGCATTCTACTATGCGCCCTACCTGTGGGCGGTCTGGACAACCGATCCCACTGTTTGGGCTTGCTCCAGGGGCAGATGGCCGTTTCAACAAATCCGGTAGAGATCTCAGTGCCATGCACATCATCGCATTATCTACCGGCTGTGTCGTTTCTGTGCCTCTGCAGGAACTCTCGCCCCTACCACTTGCGTGGTTCCCTGGTCCAGAGCGAGGGAGGACTTTCCTCAGCGACCACTTTTTAACCCTTCGATGGAAATTCTCCATCAAGGGAGGTGGTCACCGTCAGCCGTCCACCTACTCCTAACCCCAAAAAATATATTAGAGTCTCATGGTATAAAAGATTTTACTTCCTTCTCTGTTTTTTTAGTTTGAACAGTTGATTAGAACCTATGCTTACAACTAGGATTAAAAAACCAGGTATGCCTAGAATATATCCTAAACCCGGGTTTATAAACAAAACCAGAGATCTTGCTTCTTTGGCGTTTAATATACATTTGTTAAGTGAATCCTGAGAGCTTTCAAAATCAAGTGTAGCTACATGGACATACATATCTATGTCAATTTTACTTTCTACCTCTGATAAATCCATACTTCTTATATCCTCTCTAGTGTGTTTATCTCTGAACAACCCAAAAAACCTGTTTTTAAGTTTATTCAAAATATCACCTATTTTAACCCTCTCGTCCTTTAAGATATCTATAAGATTTTTAGGAGTCAAATAAAAATCAAATTTAATATACGCATAAACTGGATACCCTGAGCATGGTTCTAAAGCAAATCTCACAATATAGGATATGTAAAAATTGAGACCATGTAAATATATGGGTTCTTTTTCTCCTCTTGCCTCCCAAATCCAAAGAGTCAATCCATTAACATCTTCTTTACCAATGTTTTTCAGTTTCATTCTTACTTGAGCTCTTTCCTCGCCACCTTTAACACCATAAGATTCAGCGAAAGTATAATCTACTATATCACCCTCTCTTATAGAGGAACCAGGAATATTTGTACCTGGTACAAGAAAATAACCATCGTTTATCCTTGAAAAGCGTAAGCTATTCATATAAGCATCTATGTGCAGCCATTCTGAAATATTTAGGAAATCAAACAACATGTTAATAGGTTTCTCAGTGTTTTTATCTAAAAGCCCCCTATATACCAAAGCTTCCTTCTTTTCATTATCAATCTCAAGTACTTTTCCCCTAATTATAGAATCATATTTTTCATTCCCACTAATAACTGTCCAAACCTTGGTATAGCCCTCCAGATCTGTCTCAAATCCTACGGGTATTAGAAGAGCATTTGGAAGGATGTAAAGGTAGAGTAGGGGAACACTTAAAAGCAAGGATATACCTATTATTATACCAATGACTCTAAAAATTTTTCTTCTTCTGATTTTTGCATTCTTACCAAAACTAGTAGCTAAACCTAAAAATTTTTTAGTATATCTCCCGCTGGCTTTGACTGTTTTATCGAAAATGTCTTTTAGCATTATTTCACATTAAAATTGTTGCTATTATATTATATAATTTTTTCTATATTAATGGAATTTTTCTGTAGATGTAGATTCATCCACGATTTCCCCATCTAATCTAATTCTAATCTTTAAAACAGTAGATACACCATGAGGAACGTCTAAATGCAGATAGACCAAAGCTTTTACACTGCTAGGCAGGCTAAAAATTTCACTTTTAACCAAGTTGAGAGGAATATCCTCATTTGTAAAAAAAGCACCCTCCACCTGCACAATGTCGGCCTTTTCACACCCAATATTCTCAACTATAGTCTTAACATTTACAATATCATTGTTCTTGCTAATAATCCGTTTAGCTTGCCATTCATGTGTTAATAATGGTTTATCTAAAACAAGGTAGAGAGTAGCATCTTCTCTGTTTGTATAATTGGTTGGTGCCTTCCCAAGAGGCCAGTTTTCACCATTGGTCTCCAAGTATAAGTATTTTCTCCCATTAGAATCAATATAAAAATCTTTGTTTCCATAAACTGTGTTAAGATGCACTCCAACACTCATATGGTCTGAGAATTTTATAAGAGATACATCATATCCCAACTCCTTTAACAATGCAGCTGTTAATATGGAGGTATCCTCACAGTCCCCCTCTTTCTCAAACAAGGTCTCTACAGGATACCGTGGATATTCATCCGAGGGAGTTGTTACATTATCATTTGCATATGGCAAACTTTGTACAAAAGAGGCTATAAAATCTATCTGATCCACATCATCGGTGGCAGAGTATATTTCTCCCAGCTTAGCATCTATTAATTCTAAAAACTCATCATCTGTTCTATCAATAACATATGAGGTGTAATCATTTGTTTTAAACCTTTTCTTGGCATGGTAATAGTTATACAAAAAATTAAGACGTGGTATCTCCATAGAGTATCCATCACCTTTATAGCTCCATGTGTAACTAATAGTATCGATGTTGGAATCATATGGCGTAACAGATGTTGAGTAATTTGCAATCTCGTTATCAGTCGCATCTTTTATTACAATATCCAAGGAATGTTTTCCGGCGGAGATGTTATCAAAATATAATGGTATGTTTAAATCTAAAACATCATTAGGTAGAATTAAATAAGAGGGAAACAGCTTTACATTCTTTAGAATACCATCTATCTTTATCACAGCATAGTTGGGGTATAAAGGGGTTTGAGAGTTGCTTTCTAGTTTAACATCCAATTCTACTAGGCAAAATTTATTGTTGATTTTGACCCAGTTTGTTTTATACCATAGGATAGTAGCTTTGCCCTTTTTAATATCAAATTTCTCCTGAGATATTTTGTTATTGAATATGTCAAATACTTTTAGTAAAAATTTCCCCTCTGTTGTTACCATCCTGCTGAATTTAGACAAGGGCAAGTATGTGGTGTTTGGTCCCCTGTTGAAATTGCTTTTATAAAGAAGTTGATTACCTGGGTCATAAAAACTTAGAGTTACTCTATTCGATGAATTAAAATTTATTTCCACTGATGGAAAACCATTCTCATCTGTTATTTCCCAGCGGATAAGATGAAAAATATTTTTTTCACTCACACAGCCTGCAAAAAAAACATTGCTTGTTAGGAGCAGGATAAATATCGATAGTAAGATTTTATTTTTCATTTTTCTTTATTTCTTTTTCTATAACCTTGGCTAACCTTTTTACCCCCTCTTCTATTTGCTCGTTCGAGGGATAGGAAAAGTTAAGCCTCATTGTATTCCCACCGCCTCCATCTACGTGAAACGCTTTGCCGTGAACATATGCAACTTTTTCTTTTAAAGCCTCTATAAACATTTTCTCCGTATCTATATGTTCAGGTAATGTCACCCAGGTGAACATCCCCCCTTCAGGCCTGTTACAGGTATAACCTTCTGGAAAATGCTCTTCTATGTTCTTTATCATAATATCTCTCTTTGGCTTGTATACCTCAATTATCTTTAATATATGCAGATCAAGGGAGCCTCTTCTTATAAACTCATAGGCTAGATGTTGCGCGAATGTATTTGTACAGAGATCCATAGCTTGTTTCGCAATAACCATTTTTTTGATTATCTCAGTACCTCCTATTACCCATGCTAGTCTGAAACCAGGTGATAGAATCTTTGAAAACGTGGACATATATAGCACACGATCCTCATCATCAAATGATTTAATAGGTTTTACCGGGTTCCCATTATATCTGAGTTTACTATATGGGTCATCCTCTATAACAAGTAGATCATATTCATTTGCGATATCCAGAAGTTTTTTCCTTCTTTTTTCTGAGAGCACTACACCAGCCGGGTTTTGAAAAGTTGGTATCACATAGATGAATTTTGGTATTATTTCATTTTTAATTAACTCCTTAATCCTTTCTTCTAGGATATCAATTATCATACCATCCTTATCTAAAGGTATGCCCACCATATTGCATTCATAGCTTCTAAAAGCATTTAACCCACCTAGATAGCTTGGTAGACCCACTATTGCGGTATCACCAGGTTCTAAAAAGATTTTACCTACTATATCCAAGGCTTGTTGAGAACCACCTGTTATCAGTACATTTTCCTCTGTCACATCTATACCATCTTTATATGCTCGTTCAGCTAAGATCTTACGCAGTTCCCTATATCCCTCAGTTGTTCCATACTGTAAAGCCTCCTTACCATGGTTTTTTAAAACATAGCTTGAGATATCTTGAAGTTCTTTAACTGGAAAAGTAGCAGGATTTGGCAACCCTCCTGCAAAGGATATAATGTCAGGGCTCTCTGTAACTTTCAACAATTCTCTTATCTCAGATTTTCTAAATTTTTTTGCTCTATCTGAAAATAACCTTGAAAGATCACGCATCTGTAAAAATCCTCCTATGCTGTAGAGAGGAATATATTTTAGTTTTATATGTATATCGATTTGGAAAAAAGATTTTAATCTTCAAAGAATTTAATAATCTCTTAAAAGGTTGATATGCTCCTTGAATGCAGGCATAGACTCTATTGTTTCGATATCTATATTAAACTCGCTTATATGCTCAAAAAGCTCTTTGATCATTTCAGAATCTTCGACAAACATTTTATTCTCTATCTTATCTAATACATCCTCTTCCATAAAAACACCTATACATATTTCTAT
>JAGGYP010000023.1 GCA_021162485.1 Thermoplasmata archaeon | reverse complement strand
GGAGACATAATAGTAACAGGAGATGCAGATGCAACATATCCATTTGACAAAATACACGAGTACATACAAACGCTAATAGACCAGGATCTTGATTTTATAACAACAAATAGATTTGCCAAACAGGAAAAAGGCGCAATGAGTGTAAAACACAGGTTTGGAAACCTGATACTCTCAACAGTGCTAAGAATACTATTTTTCATAAAAATAAAAGATTCTCAATCAGGAATGTGGATTTTTAAAAAGGAGGCATTAAAACACATACAACCCTTGGAAAAATTTGATGATGGAATGCCATTTAGTGAGGAAATAAAAATAGAGATGTTCAAAAACAAGAAACTAAAATGCAAAGAAATACCCTCTGTGCTTTATACCCGTGAGGGAAAAGCGAAACTGCAGAGTTTCAAAGATGGCTGGAAAAACCTCAAATTTTTACTCAAAAAAAGAACCCAAATATACTAAACCAAAAAGTTTAAAAATTATTATACTATATAGTTTTAGTAAATGGTGGTTCAATTGGAAAACCCTTTCATATTTGGCAAAGCAGTCACAGGAGAAAATTTTATAGACAGAGAAAAGGAGATAAAGGAGTTAAAATCCAGTTTGCTATCAGGGCAGAACATACTATTGTTTTCCCCAAGAAAAATGGGAAAAACATCTCTGATAAAAGAGACTTTTAGGAGAACGAAAGATGCAGTTTGTATCTATATAGACCTCTGGCAAACAGCCTCTATATATTCCCTATCACAAGAGATAATAAACAGAGTTATTGAGAAAACATATACATCAGTCGAGAAACTAGCATTAGATATGAAACACCTTCTAAAAAACCTGAGACCAAAAATCTCTCTCGACACAAATGGGAATATAAACATAGAGTTTGGTAGAGAAGAAATAAAAGAAACATTAAACGAGGCAATAGACTTCCCAGAACAGGTTGCAAAAAGAAAAGGTAAAAAAATAATCATCGCCTTTGATGAATTCCAAGAGATAGAAAACCTAGATGGCCTTCAGATAGAAAAAACATTTAGATCAACAATACAGCACCATCAAATGGTAAGCTATATCTTCGCTGGTAGTAGACAGAGCCTAATCAGGGCAATATTTGAAAAAAAAGAAAGACCATTTTACAGATTCGCCAAACAAATAAGACTACAACCTCTAAACGTGGAAACCTTAGAAAGATTTATCATATCTAAATTTAAAAACACAAACAAGGAAATTGACAAGGATGCAGCAAAATGGATAGCAGAGTTTAGCAGAGGAATACCCTATAATGTTCAGCATATATGCCATGAGACATGGTATGCAACTGATAGCAAGGCAAATCTAAGCCTGGTTAAAAAAACATTATATGAAAAGATTTTACCATCTCTAAATGATGGTTTCCAAATAATCTGGGAAGACATAAGTAGTTATGAGCAAAGAAAGCTACTTATAGGCTTAGCTAATGAGTCTAAACCAAGAATATACTCACAATATTTTATAAAAAAATATGATTTAAAAACACCTAGTCATGTGAGAAAAGCTCTTAAATCATTGGAAGAGGCAGGCATAGTAGATGAGAACAAAATTCAAGATCCATTCTTTGAAGAATGGGTTAGAAAAAAATTTACCCTTTAAACAAGGATGTTAAAATTATGATGATAGAAACTGTAGATCCTCTAATGCTGCTGTGGATTCTACTAATAGGAATAATAATAGGCTTGGTAATTACATTAGCATTTGTATACAGGGTTGCAGTAACTCCTCTTAGAAAAAAGATAAAAGAATTGCAAGCTGAAAAACAATCACAATCTACGCTCTATGGTTTAATATCTGAGCAATTTGCACCTTTTATGAAATATTACCCGTTTAACCCTGAGAATTTTAGGTTTATAGGCACACCAATAGATGGAATACAGTTTGAAAAAGACAAGGTAGTATTTGTAGAGATAAAAGCCCATAAATCGAGATTAACGCCTTTGCAAAATCATATAAAAAACCTGGTAAAAAATAAGAAAGTGGAATGGTTTGAGTTTAAAATAACAAAATAATCAAAACAACTCCTCTAGTTTCTTTTTTAAGATATCACTAATTAGTTTTCCATCGACTTTTCCTCTAAGTTTTTGCATTACAAGACCCATTATGGGGCTGAAAGAGTTTTCAACACCTCGCTGGGTTATAAAATCATTTTTGCTAGAAATGATGTCTTCTATAAGTTTTTCAACCTCTTTTAAATTGATTCTTCCCAGGCCGCAATCTTCTATAGCTTTATCAATACTAGATTTGGGGTTAAAAGATAGGTATTTCAAAAGCTCTGGAATTCCCTCTTTGGCGAATTTTCCTTCTTTTAACGCGGAGAACACGTTTAAAAGCATCTCCAATGTGATTTTTTCTGTATCAACATCTTCCTTCTCAAGCTCAGGAATTGTGTTCAAGATTGTTCTTGCAACTATGTTCTCAAATTTTGGAAATCTTTTAACAATAAATTCAAAATCTTTTTCATATCCAGCGAGAAGTATTTGTTTTATTTGTTCCTCATTTAGTCTGTACTTTTTCTTTAACCTTTCCAATTTTTTCTCAGGTAGTTCAGGTAGTTTTTTCCTGAGTTTTTCAAGATAGTCTTTTTTAATTCTTATTGGTGGTACATCTGTTTCAGGATACATCCTTGCTGCACCTGGTAGGGGTCTCATGTATTCTGTTGTATCATCTGGTAATGCTCTTCTCACCTCTTCTAGTACGCCATCTAATGCTTTAGCAGCTCTATTTTTTATGGCCTCTACAGTTTTTTTCAGAACATCTTTCTTCCCTATACAAATTGCAAATGCATCATCCCTTTTTAGCTTCAATCTTTTGGATATTTCTTCAATAACTTCTCTGCTTATCCCATAACCTGGAAGCTCATCTGTATGTATTATTCCACCTATGCCAGATGCTATTTTCGCATGGGTGGCAAGTTCTTTCCCAAATCTGCTGTTTTCAAGTTTCAACAATCCTTTAAACCCAGGGAGTAAAACAGCTATGGCTATGCTATCACCTTTTTCTAAAGATTTTTTAACAATCCTGGAATCTGTTTTTCTCAGGA
Source organism: Thermoplasmata archaeon (assembly GCA_021162485.1). Classification (GTDB taxonomy): domain Archaea; phylum Thermoplasmatota; class E2; order DHVEG-1; family B8-G13; genus B8-G13. The sequence continues at coordinate 921 of JAGGYP010000023.1, read as the reverse complement.
CATCTGTTATTTCTAAAACCTTACTATTTAGAATCTTCTCCTTGGTGATTTTTCTCTCTCGTAGAGTTTCTTTTATTTTGATCAAACCCAGTTGTCTTAGAACCTCTTTTTCCAATACTCTGGAGATTGCGCCTAGAGATTGAACACCCTTTATTTCAACTCTTGCTCCATTTTTTATTGAAACATTTAGATCCTGCCTTATTGTTCCAAGGCCACGTTTTACTCTTTCAGTGGATTGAAATATCGAGCCAATATATTCCGCAATTTCTCTAGCATGCCTTGGATTTTTTATACTTGCATCTGTGGCAACTTCTACTAGAGGTATACCAAGTCTGTCTAGACCATAGTTTACCAAGTTTTTCTCCTCTCTAATTTTCCGAGCAGCATCTTCTTCTAAAGCTATAGTTGGGATACTCACATCTTTGATTTTCCCATTGACAGCTACAAGCGCTGTTCTCTGAAAACCAGAGGTGTTAGACCCATCAATCACAATCTTACGCATAAAATGTATCTCATCAACTATCCTAGCATTCATCATGAGTGCTATAGTAAGAACAATATCAATCGCCTCTCTATTAGCTAGATGGGGCGGCTCCTCATCAGCTTCAACTAAACAAGTAGCTCTCTCAGATGCAGTGTACAAAAACCTTCTCTTCCTTTTTGCCTCTAACAATGCAGCTTTATCAATATCACCTAGTTCACTCTGTGTAGGTCTAAGCACACGTTCAAAAGAATAATCTATATCCTCTGTAATCATAGAAGGACAATCACAGAATAGCTTATGAGTATCAAGTTGTTGATGTATCTCGAGACCAGCTTTGAAACCAAGTTTTTCGTAGTTCATCGGTAAAGGATAAAGATTAAACATTTTATTATGGTTTCTAAATTGCAAGTTTTTACTCACAATTATTTCTTTCTCTC
>JAGGYP010000072.1 GCA_021162485.1 Thermoplasmata archaeon | reverse complement strand
CCCACCATCTACCAATCTTTATTTCAGATCTAGCATTAGCATGTAATCTCAGTTTATAGAGTCTAAATCCATAGCCAAGGACAATACACTCAATTAAGCCAACTGTGACAAGACCAAAATTTGCAATAAAATGATCAACTATGTCAAGCCAATACAAACCACTTCCCGTAGCAAAGAACAAACTCAGTATAAAACCTATTAAGCACATTATTGCTGTTGATTTACCCTTTGTTATCCTCCATTTAGCATTTAAACTGCTAACCATAGGCTCAAGCATGGAAAACGCGGAATCAATCCCAAATGTTAGAAGAGCGATGTAAAAAATAAATCCAAATATAGATGCAGCAAAAGGCAGTAGAGAAATAGCGGTTGGGTAGGTTATAAATGTTAAAAATGGGCCAGCTATGCCAAGTTGATCTATACCTACTCCTTGCATCATTGCGAGATATCCAACAACGCTAAAAACAGCAAAACCAGCTAGAAAAGAAGTTCCTGCGTCTACAAGAGAGGTTATAAAAGCGTTGTTGTTTATATCAGATTTTTTAGGAAGGAAACTAGAGTATGTTATCATAATACCTTGAGCTACACCAAGGGAGAAAAATACCTGGGCATAGGCAGCCAACCAACTATTAACATTGAATAACTTTGAAAAATCGGGTGCCAAATAGTATTCAACACCATTCATAGCACCAGGCAGGGTAAGACCACGAATGGTTAGAATTATTAGCAAAATAGTAGGCAAAGGAACAGTAATTGCCACTACTTTCCCGATACGTTTAACACCCTTATATAAAATCAGGAAGACACTCACCCATATGGCTATTAAACCTAGCAAAACCGGTACACGAAACCCGCCTATAGATAAAGGTCCGGAGGTGATACCAAGATAATTATTTAAAAAGAAACCCTCTGGATTACCGGACCATCTCAAATCAACTGAATATACCATATATGAGAAGCACCATGCCATGACCACCACATAGTAAAGAGCTACAACAAATGGTACAAGTGAAGACCACCAGCCAATCCATTCCATCTTCTTATTAACTTTTTTAAAAGCATTAGGCGGCGGATTTCTAGTCCAATGCCCCAGGGAGAATTCTAGTATCATAAGGGGTATTCCTGCAGTAAATAACGCAACAAAGTAGGGAATTAAAAATGCTCCGCCACCATTTTTATAACAAACATATGGAAAACGCCATACATTTCCTAGACCCACTGCTGATCCAACAGCTGCCATTATGAATGAAAACCTTGAACTCCATGTTTCTCTTTTTTCTATGGGTATATTATTTCACCTTACGCAAAATATATATCAAAATAATTTATAAATATGTCGAAATTATAGAATACCTTTACTACTCTCCAGATAAATTTTTTATAGAATGACAATAGTTTTTTTAACTTCTATGGAAAGAACAGGTTTTGCTGACTTACCATTACATCATGGTATGGCGCCAAAATGGCTTTTTGAGAGAATGCTAAAATTATCTAGGGCTATATGTGAAGTATTATTATATGAATATGGCAAAGATGAATTGTTCAGAAGATTATCAGATCCGTTTTGGTTTCAGGCATTCTCTTGTGTTTTAGGTTTCGATTGGCATTCAAGTGGATGTACTACTGTTACCTGTGGTGCATTAAAAGAGGCTGTTGATCCCGAGTTGCATGGTTTTGCTGTTGTTGGTGGAAAAGGAAAAACATCTCTTAGAACATTAGATGAGATAGAAGAAATCGCAAATGTTTTTTCCTTATCTACAGATAAAGTTGAAAGGTTGAAATATTCTAGTAAGATGGCTGCAAAGGTTGATAATGCAGCGCTTCAGGATGGCCACCAGCTATATCATCATGTCATGTTTTTCTCTGAGGAAGGTAAATGGGCAGTCATCCAGCAGGGTATGGATACGAATAATAAATATGCTAGAAGATACCACTGGTTGTCTGATAATATCAAGAGTTTTGTAACTGAACCCCATAATGCAATTGTTGGCAGTGTTCGCTATGAGAGAGTTTTAGATATGACTTCTAAAAAGAGTGAAGAGGCGCAAAAAGTTTCTCTTGATCTGGTCAGAGATAGTATTTCCAGTTTGGAAAGAGATTGGGCTGAGCTCATAAGACCAAGTTATCAAAAATCTCTGGATGAATGGTTGGATGAGAAAAATAAAAAACCTTTGAAACCAGTAGATTTTCTCAGGATGCCTAGGAATATAAACTGGTCTGCAATCAAAAAAGCATATGAGTTTCAACCTGTCGATTATGAAGAATTTTTATCTATCAAAGGTATAGGTCCATCTACTGTTAGAGCACTAGCTCTAATATCAGATCTAATTTATGGTGCCAAACCCTCATGGAAAGATCCTGTTAAATATTCATTTGCAGTTGGTGGAAAAGATGGAGTGCCCTTTCCTGTTGATAGAAAGGCAATGGATGGATCTGTAGATGTACTAAAAAAATGTATAGAGGATGCAAAAATTGGAAACAGGGAGAAATTGAAGAATTTAGAACGTTTGCAGTCATTCATAAAAATTACAATAGGAACCAATATAAACCAATTATAAAATTTATGCCTTGCCATAGCATGCCATATAATATTTTCAAAAAGTTTTTAGAATAAAATATTGTTACAGCTGAATAGGCGATATTTTATGGCTATACTCTCAGATAAAGACATATTAAAGGCGATAAATGATGGAAAAATTTCAATCGAGCCGTTTAATGAAACAAATCAGACACCAAATGGGTATGATCTTACTATAGGCGAGGTTTATATTAAAAGAACAGATGAGCACATCACTGAGGGTGAAGCATTTATTCCACCTTTAACCTGGTTTGCTATCAGTACAAGAGAATACATCAAAATGGGTGAGGATGTAACTGCACAGCTTTGGATAAGATCCAGCTATGCTAGGAGAGGGATATTTTCAAGTTTTGGTAAAGTTGATGCAGGTTTTGAAGGAACCCTGACAATCGGCTGTTTTAACGCAAGTGATGAAGCAGTGTCTATACCTATTGGTGATAGGTTCTGTCAGATTGTGTTTGAGGAAATGCTTTCGAAACCATTGGAAACATATGAGAAGAAATCCGGCAACTATCAGGGTCAAAGAGGGATTAAACTCGGACCTTAGCAAGTGTTTTTCTCGCAAAAGTAAGATAACCAGTATGCCCCAGCATATTAAAACTGGGTCTCACACCTTTTTCTAGAACTATCATTTCTCTTTGTAATGTTTCAAGAACATATACTTCTACGAAAGGATGCTCTCTAAGTTTTTTAACAGTTTTTTCCACCTGGGAAATCAATGGTGAATAGGAGCAAAAATATCCACCAATTTTTAGAGAACCCCAAGCAATATCTACAAGTTCCCATGGCTCAGGTATGTCCATGATTATACTATCTATGTTTTTCTCATCTATCCCATTTTTCGCATCTTTTAATTTGAACTCGACATATTTTTCTAACCCAGCTTTTTCAATATTATATTGTGCTATCTCTATGAAATCTTTTCTTTTATCATATGAGATAACTTTGCCATTTGGCGCTACAGTTTTTGCTAAAGCAATTGTTAGTGCACCAGAGCCACTGCCTATCTCAACAACTTTATCACCTGATTTTATTGAGCAGTTCATTATTATCTGTGCAGAATCTTTTGGCAGAATTATTTGAGCCTTCCTTTTTAAGCAATCAATATAATCCTTAGAGGAGGCAGGTAGAATAACACATTTTTTATTTCCAATTTCTAAAACTTCTCCATATCTATTTCCTATAAACTCTTCTGAGTTAATTATACCTAAACCTTTTACCTTCTTCGCACCTTTTGTTATATTTATAACAAATTTCTTTCCTTTATCATCTATAATTGTTACATTGTTGCCTAATTTGACTTTCATTTCATTTTCCCTCTTCACATAAATAGTCTAGGTTCAGTATGTGTTAATTCTTGCAAGTCTAAATATTCTTTCCATTCTTCTTTACATTCACAATAAACATCTTTCAACTCTTCAATGTTTTGATGAAGTGAGAAACTCCTAATTTTGTCAAGAACAAAATAGTCACATTTTCCACAGTTATGCGCTCCCCTTTCCCTGCCGCCAGCTACTACATCGCATTTAACTCTAATGTTGTTTTTCTTGTTTTTTCCTAAGGTTTTTAATATTTCAGTTATACTCCAAAGCCAAGGAAGTCTATACTCTTTGTTTTTCCATAAATATTCTACCAGAGTATTCTTCTGGATACAAACAGGGTTCAAAGAAATCGCTCCAGGAAAATCCATTATCTTCTTAGCAGAGTCTATGCAATCATTTATTGCTTCTCTTTCTGTTAAAAAAGGAGGCTTTACTAGAAGATACGTCTTTAACTTTAGATCATTTTCGATTATAATTTTTGCTGCCTTCCTATAATCTTCAAATTTAAAGCCCTTGTTTATGGAGTATTCAAGAATTTTATCATTTGCACTTTCAAGACCTATGCTTACTTCTAGATCAGATTTATCAACTAATTTCTTTAATTCTTTTAACCTCTCTTCAGTAACATATTCGGGCCTTGTTTCTATGGAAATTTTCTTGGTTTTATTAGCTAAATTTAATAGTATTTTTTCTAGGGCAATCTTTGGCACTTCCTTCTCATCGAGAAAGCTTCCTGAGGTAAAAATTTTAACGATTTGCTCACCATTGTAATTTTTCATAGCCAGATTAAACTGGGATAGAATATCATTAGCTGATAGTTTTCTCCAGGCGCTATCATTAAAATATCCACACATGCTGCAGCCAGTTTTAACAGCCCAAGAACACCCTCGAGTTCTTAGTATAATTACAAAAGCATCTACAACCCCAATGCCCTCTAGATAGTCTTTTTCAGACCAAGTTTTAACATGATTTCCTTTATCTCTTGGTTTGAAATTTTTTTTAAGTTCTCTGCAAAATTGTTCTAGCTCTTTCATGTGTTTAAAGTAAATAGTGATTTAACCTTTATTTTTTCTTTTTGTTTTTGAAAAGCAGGACTACTGCTAAAAATGCAACCAGTAATGTTATTAGCTCAAAACCAGGGGTCTGCGTAGGTTTATAGTATGGTAGATAATAGTTTAGGGTGTTTTTAGGCTGTTTACTTTTGTAGGGATCCTTTGGTATCAGTCTATCTTTAGTCCCAATATTTGGATCATCTGCTGTTTTAAAATGGTAGGTAGTAGTGTCTTTTATTGTATTGTTGAATTTTTGATCTAGGTTAGTAAAATAATGTATAACCTCAACATACGCTTTTAATGTCACATTTTCATTTCTCAGCCAACCCTTATACTCTGCAGAACTCCTATAGGTTGATTTATCGCTTTTGTCTACTCTACTCACGTTTATTTCCGGTCCATCGTTAACTCTATAATATACTCTAAAATTCTCTTTGCTTACGTCTTTATCAACTCTAAATTCTATAGGGGTATAAGAATAGAGTATGCTACCGTTTTCAGGTATAGTTAAAACAACAGCATAGCTATCATATTTAAATGTACCATTTTTAACAGTTACAAGATTGTTTACATCTTTTGCAATAAGAGTATATTTAAACTCACCTGTTTTGTTATTTGGATTAGAAAACGTGTATGACATTATGTTATTACTTTCATTGACTGAGACATTTGGATAAAACGTGTTTCCCTTTTGGAGATCAGTAATTGATAGATTTATACTCTTTATACCAACATTGTCTACTATTTTTGCAACTATTTTTACAGTTCCACCAGGTTCTTGTATTTGTGGTAGTGCAACCACTTCTATATGTGGCGGGGCTGCATCATAGAAAGGAGGGTTACATAGAATAGTCAGTAGCAGTAACCAGGTGAAGAGATAAACGGTTATTGCCCCAGCCCAGCCTTTATTTCCAAAATCAGTTAGATCTATTTTGAGTTTAACAAATATGTATTTAAGCCATGAAGCTGAAAAAAGCGCGAATAGTAAAACCAGAGGCCATTTTAGATTTTCACTGAGATTTGTCCATAGGAAATATGATATTAAAGCTATTATTAGACCAAATAAAAATGATATAAACGTAGTCTTAATATTTCTCTTTTCTCTCCTAATAAATTTCTCTTCATCAAATTTTGGTAATTTAAACTCTATCTCTTCTTCCTCTTTTATTTTCTTCTTTTTTGCCATATGTTCCGCCCCAGTAAACCAGATATTGGTTTAAATGTTTTTTTATAGGAATTTTATCCCTTCTGGCAACTCACTTAGATACTCTTTGAACCTTTCAGGCCATTTTTTTGGATCAAGACCCTTTTGAGCTAAAAATGCAATACTCCATCTCTCTAGACCTATGCCTGTGCAGCCACTCCATAGCTCTCCTTTTTGTGTTTTTATATTAAATGCCCTTGTATATTTGTCACCAAGAATACTCAGATTTTGAAATTCAAGCCATTTTGAATTTTCTCTATCACCACGATATGGCATGTATGCTTCAAAATCTATTGTACCCATTTCATTTTCTTCCATCCCTATCTTCCCAGCTTGTTGTAGATACCATGGTGTGACCCAGGCCATGCGCCACTCCAGATCAAATATCTCATTGAAAACATATTTATATCGTTCTAACAGTTTTTCTCTTAAATCCAAAAGTTGTTTTTTAGTCCCAATATAAACAGGTTCTATTCTGTGAAATTCATCAACTCTTTCTATTCCATGTCTACCACCTGATTCGTATCGACATGAGATTGCTGTCTTATCATATACAAGTAAAGGCAAAGAGTCTTCTGCTATTGTCTTGCCTTTGAAAAACCAGTATATCACAGGGCATTGAGCATAGCAGATGCCAGCGTTTGGGAGACTTAAGTTTTTTTTCAACTCCTCATATGGCACCTCTTTGGTTATTTTCACTAAATCTATGAACTTACTCCATTTTTCAATATCTCTACTAGCCGGCTCAGCAACATAGTATATCTCAGCAGGCATGCCTTCTAAATGCCCTGTTTTTAACCATATCTCAAAAGGAACAATATGGGATTCCATGATCTCTTGAAAACCAAGAGGTTCTAATATTTCCTCAACAGCTATTCTCTCCATGGTTCGCAATATGGCTGTTAACTGGGGGCCATAAAACCATTTTCCCTTAGTTGGTCCTTGTTTAACCCAACCGAGCTTGATCATTTCCTCAGTAGGGTCCTTATTCCATATAGGCTCTTTTTTTTCTGATTGCCATATGAGATGCCAAAATTCTTTTTTTCCCTCATAATACTGGTTTAAAATTTTTTCTTTCACAAGTCTTATCATTCTATCGACATAGTTTTTTCTAAGAAATTCCTCTGAAGTATCTTCTAACTTTAATATTGCCTTTAACCCTTTGATTTTAAGCTCAGCAAATGGTATATTTATTTCTCTGAGTGGTTTCTTTTCAAGCTCAAATTCTATTTCATATTCTCTCACATTAGTAGCTCTTACACCAATCTTGTGTTTTTTACCGATTTCCTCGCTTAGCTTGTTTTTTATCTGAAGCAAAGCATCATGCGCTCTAAAATATTTCTCAGATATAATATGGAGCGAAAGTAAATCTTTATTCAAATTCCATTCTTTTACTATGGCATTTTTTCCTTTACCATGGTTTAAAAAAGTTTTATTTGCATTTTTGAAAAACTCATCTATTGTTTTGATTGCTGAGGTTGCATCATTACTTAATCTCAAATCAGCCTTGAGATCAAACTTCATATTGTTTTCTCCCTTTTATTTTTTAAAGAAAACCTGTTTTAATTATTTATTGCTTTGTGCAATTTTTTCTGCCACGCTTATGCATGCTAGATAATCATCTAGGGTATGTAGAATGGAACCGATGGAGTTACTACTAATATTTGCAATAATCTTGTTTTTATCTAGTAGAGATTCTACATAACCCAGGTCATCTATTTTTATGGATGAGTAGATGGTTTTTGCAATTTTTTCATTTTCAAATTTCAAATTAAGCTTGCAGTTGATTTTCATATCAATTGCTCCTTTATTATTTCATCAACTTTTTGTAAAAACAGGTTTTTTTCCTTTTTGGGTATAGTAGCGCCAGCGGCTATGTTGTGCCCGCCGCCAATTCCTCCTACTATTTTGGCTCCTTCTCTCATAGTTAAACCTAGATCAAGACCTTTTTCCACGAGTAATTGATTTCCTCTTGCAGAGATATGTAGTTCATCATCCATTTCAGTTAGTGACAGGATAGGTTTATCATTTCTTAGAAAATAATTTATTGCGATACCTCCAATAATTCCACCTAGAGAGGGATCGTCTGCGAAGAAATATTGTAATGCATCTAATTCGAAAATATTTTCAGGTTTTTCCAGTTTAATTAAACCATCTAGTAACCTTTTTTTGAACTTTTTCCTTATATTTTCTGCTTTTTCAATCAAATTTTTGTTATCTAATGCAATGAGTAAGCCTAAGCCTTTCTCGCCACTTTTTCCACAGGCATCTAAAAGCTCAGCGAAATCATCTAAATTTCGATCTAGAGATTGAGAGAAGTATTTTGGTGCCAATATGTTATCTATTGTTTCCAAGTTGCGTCCATTTTTAATTAGTTGTAAAACCAAGGAGGATTTTAATATCATCTTTTTTTTATCATCTAACTCATCAAAAAGATTATCATTGATGCCCAATTTTTTCAGGAATTTTTCTATTTTATCTTTTCTCCCAGATAATCCCTTATAATATGGTTCTATTGAGTAATACAGGTATTCACTTATTTTGTTTCGTGAGTCAAACCATTCTCTTTTTACATCTATAAGTTTGTTTTTCAGACCCATTTCAAACAGCTCTTTATTGTATCCTTTGAACCCACCCAGGTGTTGTTTATCTCCTACTGCACCGGTCATAGCTAGAGGAAGCAGGTCAAAATTTTTTTCATCAAGATTTCTTGCTACTGCGAAAGTAATTGTTGAGCCGCTTGCTTCAAAGCTGCCATTAATACCACACAAGTGTGCATTTATTTCTATTATTCTATTATCCCTCTCTGCATCCTTCATTGGTTGATGATGATCGCATATGATGATGTTCTCGTAATCAAGCTTAGCTATTCTATCTATCTGTCCACTTCCCATGTCGCAAAAAATAGCCGTCTTCCCCTTTTCTTTTTCCAGTCTTTCTAATCCTTTTTTAAAAGGATTTTTCATAAGGGTAACATGAAATTTGTAACCTTCCCTATATAATGATTTACATATTATAGCTGCAGATGTAATCCCATCTGCATCATAGTGGGAAATCACTCTGATAACAGTTTTTTTTGGAAGTTTTTTTATTTTTTCTTTAGCAAGCTCAGCTAGTTTTAAAAGCTCGTTTTTCATAACCTTACAGGTAAAGTATATAAAAATTTGTTAAAGATATTTTTGTAAGTTTTTATTCTGCAATTAATTTTGCGCTTTCTAAGGAGTATCTCCACTCTTTTGGTAGTTTTCCTTCTTCCTTGTAGTATTTCACCAGTCTCCTTATCTTTGATTCTACTAGCTGAAGATTTCTTTTGTTATGTATGTCTTTCTTGTGTTTATCTAGATGCTTTCTTATGTTAACAGCTCTACTTATCAGATTTCTTAAATCCTCTGGTATTTCTGGTTGTAGATTATGTTCCTCCAATATTTTTGTGATTTTTTTACCAGTTGCTATCTTGACATCTGGTACCGCATATTGGTCTCTTAGTATTATCCCAATTTCACTAGTGCTTTTTCCCTCTTTTGCAAGCTCTAATACTTTGTTTTCAACTTCTTTTGGATTTAATGCGCTCCATTCAGGGTGTTCTTTTCTCACTGGACGTTTTGATCCAGATTTTCCCCTTCTTCTTGCATGAATCCTTGCCATGTTTTATGTTTACCTCTCTAAATATAAGTAAAGGTGAGAATAAAACTTTTGATATATAAATGCTACTCTTATAAGGTTGTTTTTTAGTCTTTCAGCTCTTTAAACCTATCTTTGATTTTTTCCATAACTTTTGGCAATGTGGTGTATTCCATGTCTTCTAATGGTAATCGGTGTGGTTCAAAAGGTCCATGCTGTCTCACATAGTCAGCTATTTCAAGTGCTTTTCTTCTTGCAAGGTCAAAACCAAGGTCGTCAAATAGATCCACTGGTCCAACTAGTTTTCCATTAGAAAGTTGGAAACCCAGTGCTACTACTCTTGGTGGGCCATCAAATCGTGTGCAAATCGCGTTTTTCACACCAACTGGCATTATTGGTCCATTGTGTGAACCTCTCATCCATCCAGAAACGAGATGTGGAAAGGCATATGGGTTTAGCACTTCACCAAGTGCAGGTAGACCAGATTGTGCTCTTACTACGGCAACAGGATCGTCTTTTCCAATGTATTTACCAGCTATCTGGTAAAGTTTTTCAGTTGAGATAACTGCAACTGGTTCATCTGTTGGTAGTTTTCCCTCTTTTGGATAAACTCTTTTTATGACAAACCTGGATTTAGCTCCAATTAGTGCCAATACATCGTACATCTCCTCTGGAATCTTCATTTTTACTGATTTATGCTCATGTATATCCCATATTTCGAAGATAAACCCAGAATGCATAGAGGGGTCAATTACTAAACCAGCTGTGTTAAACGGATCTGCAAAAGCTCTAAAAATTGGTAGATTGAACGCACCAGGCTCGGTTTTATCCATCATAAATGCAATTACTGGTTCACCTTTTCTTTCTGTAAATTCCATCTCTGCAACGCCAGGTCCCATTCCTTTTACATTTCCAGAAAAAGCATCTGATAGTAGATCTTGACCTGCACCATAAAGTTTTAACTCCTTTGCTTTTTCTGTTGCCTTTTTAAATGTTCTCCATGCTAGCTCATGTATCTTCTCATTATTCTCTCCTTTGGTATGAGTCATTATTAGTTCTAGATCGTCGCCGCAATGTGTGACATGAAAGTCTATTAACAGTCCATCTTTCTTTGCCTTTGATAGTTCTTCCTCAGCTATCTTTATCAAATCTGGATGAACACTTGCATGGCCAGGCCATCCACCAACATCAGCCTTTATTAAACTAAACGTTACCTTCATATAAACTAACCTCCTCATTGCGTAATATAAAGAACTATTATAAATGATTTGCCATACCAAATGAAACCTTAGTAAAGTATTTTATTTAAAACCTTATTAGGATTTATCAGAATGACTCTAAAAATTTACAACACAATTTCAAGAAAAAAAGAAAAATTTATTCCCGTCCAAAAAGGAAAAGTAAAAATGTATGTTTGTGGCATGACTGTTTATTCCGATGCCCATATAGGGCATGCTAGAACCTATTTGGCTTTTGATATCATAAGAAGATATTTAGAATACAAAGGGTACAAGGTTACTTATGTGCAAAACATAACCGATGTTGATGATAAGATAATAGCTGCTGCAAATGAAAAAGGAATGAACCCTTTAGAATATTCAAAATATTTTACTGAAAGATGTCTATCAGATCTAGATGCACTTGGGGTAAGAAGAGCAGATTTATACCCTAAAGCATCAGAGAACATAAAGGATATGATAGAGATAATCAACAAAATATTAGAGAATGGCTATGGTTATATCTCAAATGGGGATGTATATTTTAGTGTAGAAAAATTCAAGGATTATGGTAAACTTTCTAAGCAGAGACTAGAAGAAATGAAAGCAGGCGCAAGAATAGAGCCAACTGAGAAAAAAAGAAACCCATTAGATTTTGCACTTTGGAAATCAGCAAAACCTGGCGAACCCTCATGGGATTCACCATGGGGTAGAGGCAGACCTGGATGGCACATAGAATGTTCAACCATGAGTAGCAAATATCTTGGCTTACCTTTTGATATTCATGGAGGTGGCATGGATCTAATATTCCCACATCATGAAAACGAGATAGCTCAGGCTGAGGCCGCAACCGGTAAAAAATTTGTAAACTATTGGATTCACGTGGGCTTACTCACAGTAAACAAAGAAAAAATGTCAAAATCTTTAGGAAACATAATAAACATCAGGGATGCAATAAAAAGATGGGAACCAGAGGTAATTAGGTTTTTCTTTGCATCAAACCATTATAGAAGCCCACCAGATTTCAATGAAAAGGCATTACAAAATGCAGAATCTGCTCTCAAAAAAATATATAGAGCAAAGCAAGATCTAGAAAACTATTACAGAGAAAAACATGAACCATTTTCCTTAGAAAGTGAAAAAACATTCCTTGAGGAGGTTAAAAAGTTTAAAGAAAACTTTGAGAAAGCAATGGATGATGATTTTAACACACCTAAGGCTATAGCAGAAATATTTTCATTTATAAGAGTTACAAATAAATACCTAAAAAACAAGATAATAAGCTCTGAAGCCGCTAAAAAAGCATATTCTACTCTTTTACAGCTAGGTAAAATATTAACATTGTTCCAGGAAGAGAAAATAGGATCAGAAATCAAAGAAAAACTATTGAAACTTGCGGAGAAGTATGAAATAAAAGTAGAAGCAGAAGTAGACGGAGATACATTGATAGATAAAATTCTAAAAATTAGAGAGAACGCTAGAAAAAACAAGGAGTGGAGCAAAGCAGATACCATCAGATCCGAATTAACTCAACTGGGAATAGAAATAGAAGACACCAAAGAAGGTACCAGATGGAGAAAAGTAAAATGACAATCAAGGGGATAAAATGAAGAAAATATTGGTCGCCTATGATGGATCAGAGGGATCTGAAAGAGCATTTGAAAAAGCACTGGGTTTACTTGATGAAGATGGAGAAATAATACTTCTCGCAGTCACACCTAAGGCAACAGAAAAACTTGACAGAAATGCATACAGAGAGGCAAAAAAGAAAGCAAAACAATTAATATCTGATAAAATAAAAGAGTTTCCAGATATCAAAATCAAGGGAGTTGTAAAAGAAGGAGATGTTGCAGAGAAAATAATCGAGACTGCAAACAAGATAGACTGTGATTTAATAGTACTAGGAAGAAAAGGAGTCAGTGAAATAGGTAGTTATCTATTAGGCTCAGTAGCTGATAAAGTTGTAAAAGAGGCACATAAAACAGTTATGTTGGTAAAATAATTAGATTATTTACCCCTGCTATCATGCGATCTTATACTAGATCTATTTTTTTCTGCACCCTTTCCTTTATTTCTCAGTCCTCTACCTTTTTTTCCAGCACTTGTTAACCCTCTAAATACTCTACCCTTGTGTTTACGGCTACAAATCCAGTTTATCTTTGGATCGCTTTTTATAACAGGATGCGAAAGGTCCACAAGTATTACCTCATAGTAGTGATATTTTCCATCTTCGCCAACCCAATATGAGTTCAAAACCTCTAGGTTTGGATATTTTTTCGCCACCCTTTCCTCAGCTATTCTTTGTATACTTTTTGCTGGTGTTATCTTATTTACACCCATCTTTGAGGGTTTCCTTCCACCTCTAGGTCTCTCCTTCCTCATCCCACCTTTTCTTACTCTGGCTCTCACTATCACGTAGCCTTGCTTAGCTTTATATCCAAGTGCTCGCGCCCTATCTACTCTAAGTGGTTTTTCAACTCTAACTATGCTCCCTTCTTTTCTCCACTGGACAAGCCTGTTTTTTTGTGGAGAACCAAAGGATGTATCCATCTTCTTCCAGATGTCTGCTATGTAGCTATACATGCTTTTTGCCATATTTTCTAGCAACACCTAGCCAAATTCTTTTTAGGGAAAAAGGAAAAAGGTCATTCATTATTTAAAGATTTTGTTCAAACGCAAATGTAGAATTAAATCATACATACTCTTTATGTAAGATTAAAACATATCGAAATATTAAGGTAATCGAAATTTATTATGGAACCAACAGTGAGGTCAACTCAGTTCTAACATGATATGAAAACTATTTCATCAGAAATGGATGACAAATAGCAAAAAAGGAAACAAGTCAGGACGAGACGTTAGTTGTAACAAATTGAGACAGCATAAGCGCTGAAATAGAAATAACTAGTGGAGCTTAAATAACAATACATATAGCCTACACTGAAATTTAGTAAAACAGATTAATTTGTTTTATATCCAATTCCATCTTTTTTTATAATCCATCCTCTGTCCATATCTCCAAAGGCCAACAGCTACTGAGGGATAGAAACCAAGTTTTATACTATTCAATGCTGTTCTAATTAAACTTTTGTGGGAGTAAAACTCTTTAGCCACTCTTTTAGTTCCTTCTAAAAGCTCCTCTGGACTCATGTTTTTTGGTTTAAAAACAACATCCCTCATCCCATATTTTGACCAGTCTTTGGTAAAAATCCTCCCCTCCCTCTCCAACCTATCATACAATGGCGTACCAGGAAAAGGAGTGAGAATGTTTACACCAATGGTATCCAACTCTAGTTCATATATTGCGTTTATTGTAGCATCAAAAATATCTTTCGTATCTGAGTCAAAACCAAAAACAAATGAGCCTAGTACAGCCATGTTGTAATCATGAATCTTCTTTACTATCTTCTTGTACTCTTTAACTCTATTAGCTTTTTTCCCAGCTTCATCTATGCTTTCTTGTAAAATTGATTCAAACCCTATAGACCAGCCAAGGCATCCAGCATCTGATGCTAGTTTTAAAAACTCATCATCTGCAACATTAACGTTTCCAAAACATGCAAATTTTTTGTTAAACTCTCTCATGTTGTTAAAGAGTTTTTTCGTATAGTTAATATTAATAGTCAGAGAGGGGTCAATAAAGACTATAAATTTGTTTTTAATTTTTCTTATCTCTTCTGTCACATTCCCCAGAGGTCTAACTCTGTATACATGTCCATTTGCTATGTTGGATATGCTGCAGAACTCGCATCTATGAGGACAACCTCTTGAAACTTGAACAGTTTCTATAAGGTGTCTATATTTCATTAAATCTCTTCTGGGTTCTGGTATTAAAGCTGGGTCGACAAGCTTTGCGTTGTAAAATGGTTTTATTTTTCCATTCTTAAGATCTGTTAGCAGTTCAGGTAATGCCCCTTCTGCTTCTCCTATTACCACTGCATCTGCATGTTGCTTAGCTTCATCTGGCATAGCTGAGGGATGATAACCACCACAAACAACAGTTACACCTTTTTCTCTAAATTTATCGGCTATTTTATAGGCGCGCAATGCGTTTATTGTCCTAAAACTCAAAAAAACTATATCATAGCCCTCGTTAAATCTAATTTCTTCGAAACTTTCATCTACTATTGAGATATCATGTTCTTTAGGGATTAATGCTGCTATTTGTAAGAGGGTTAAAGGTGGTAGTTTTAGTATACTCCCATGTGGATCTGGGTTGATCTGAGGTCTAGCTAATAATATTTTCATCAATAATTCATTTTACAATTAAACTTTGAGATTTTTTATATTTTTATATATTTTCGATTGTAAGGTAATCATAATCTTTACAAATGTTGAAACTATATTGAGTTTTTATGTTACTTCAGGGCAAAACAGCTTTGATTAGTGGAGCATCTCGAGGCATAGGGCGGGATATAGCTACTAAGTTTGCAGAACATGGTGCATTTGTAGGTATAAATTATAACTCAAGTGAAAAAGATGCAAAACAGGTATTAAAAATTATAGAAGATAAAAACGGCAGGGGAATATTGTTAAAAGGCGATATAGCAAACCTAAGGGACGTTGAAAACATGGTTACAACCTTTGTCAAGGAGGCACATCATATTGATATTCTTGTAAACAATGCAGGTATATATGTGAGAAATAAATTCAAGGACTTGCCCCTGGAAAGCTGGAGGAGAGTACTTGATGTAAACCTCAATGGCTGTTACAATCTATGCAAGTGCTCTTTGCCTTTTATCCCAGAAGGTGGCAGGATAATCTTTATTTCATCTCAGCTTGCATTCAAGGGGTCAGCTCATGGTGCAGACTATGCGACTTCAAAGGCAGGTATGCTAGGATTGATGAGAAGTTTGGCGTTGGAGTTAGCACCTAGAAAAATACTTGTAAATGCTGTTGCACCAGGTACTATAGATACAGATATCATAGCGCATTATACCAAGGAAATGCGGAAAAAGAGAGAGGCAGAAATTCCTCTTGGTAGACTTGGAAAACCAGAAGAAATTGCAAATGTTTGCTTATTTTTAGCATCACATTTATCTTCCTATATCACTGGGGAGACAATAAATGTAAACGGCGGCCTCTACATCCACTAAATTATTAAATATCAATAAAGCTCTACATCCTAAATATGACCTCATACTGTCCTCTCTTAAGCGGGAAAGGAAATATTCAATATGTTAAATGTTTAGAAATGCATGTGCATGGTGGGATCAGGAAAATTCTAGATGTATTATACACTCAATAAAGAAAAACGAATAAAATTTGAATAAAAATTTTTCTGTTTTAAGAAATCCAATCAGATGAAATCAATAAAACAAATATATAAACTAGAGAAAACTTTATATATTACTTCTTGCATTCATTTTAAAAGCCTATCGAAAAGTTTAAAAATTTTATGGGGTGATTTTTTGGAAGATAGAAAGAAAAAAAAGAACAAACAGCAAGTAGAGGAAATTACTCAATGCCCAGAATGTGGTAGCACTCATTTAACTAGAGACTATGCCAGAGGAGAACTGGTTTGTGAGGATTGTGGGCTTGTTATTGATGAAGATTTTATAGATCATGGACCTGAATGGCGTGCTTTTGATAGTGAGCAGAGAGAAAAGAGATCCAGAGTTGGAGCACCGCTAACTTATACTATCCATGATAAGGGTCTTAGTACAGTAATTGGTTGGAAAAACAGAGATTCATATGGTAAATCTATACCAACAAGAAGTAGAGCCCAATTATATCGTCTAAGAAAATGGCAACGTAGAATCAGAGTGAGTAATGCCACGGAGAGAAACCTTGCCTTTGCATTGGCAGAGCTAGATAGAATGGCATCAGGTATGGGGTTACCTAGAAATGTCAGGGAGACAGCAGCCATGATATATAGGAAAGCAGTGATTAAAAACCTTATACGCGGTAGAAGTATAGAAGGCGTATCTGCGGCAGCATTGTATGCTGCTTGTCGGCAATGCGGAGTTCCCAGAACATTGGATGAAGTAGCAGAAGCATCAGGTGTGTCTAGAAAAGAGATCGGTAGAACATATAGGTTTATAGCAAGAGAGCTGGGGTTAAAATTAATGCCCACATCGCCACAAGATTATATCTCAAGATTTTGTAGTGAACTCGGGTTAAGTGGAGATGTCCAATCTAAGGCAATTGAAATACTAAAAGAAGCAGCAAATAAGGAACTCACATCAGGTAGAGGCCCAACTGGTGTCGCTGCAGCAGCAATCTACATAGCATCTATCCTATGCGGCGAGAGAAGAACACAACGTGAGGTAGCAGATGTTGCTGGAGTAACAGAGGTAACAATAAGAAACCGATATAAAGAGTTAGCAGAAAGACTAGATATTGACATAGTACTATAGTTTTAAATTTCTCTACCTCCTTATCTTTTTTGAAAAAATGACAAGATGGTATAGAGAGAGAAAAAGAGAACATTTTTATAGAGCAGCAAAGAAAGAAGGATATAGATCTAGAGCAGCTTACAAGCTAAAGCAAATCCAAAATAGGTTCCATGTGATAAGAAAGGGGGATGTTGTAATCGATTTTGGCGCTGCACCTGGTGGATGGAGTCAAGTTGCAAGGGAGATAATAGGTGAGAAAGGATTAGTAGTTGGCATCGACCTCCAACCCATAAAACCCATAAAAGGTGCTATTTTCATAGTTGGTGATATAACAAAAAAAGAAACCATTGAAAAGATAAAAGAAAAAATAGGCAACAAGAAAGTAGATGTTATCATATCTGATATGTCACCAAATATATCTGGAAATTACTCCCTGGATCATGCTAATAGTATATGGCTGGCTGAGAATGCATTAGATTTTGCAAAAAAATTTTTGAAAAACAATGGAAATTTTATCTGCAAGGTGTTTGAAGGCGAGTTATTGAAAGAGTTTTTAAATAAGGCAAAAGCTGATTTCGAAGTGGTAAAACTTCATTCTCCACCAGCGTCAAGAAAAAGTAGCTCCGAGATATATGTGATTGCAAAAATTTTTAAAAAAACAGAAGGAGGAGCAGAAGAGATTGAGCAATCTGACAATGGTTAAAAGCTTTATATCTTTAAAATTAAATGAAAAAAGAAGTAGAGAAAGCATATTAAGATTGAGAGAGAAGAAATTTCGCAGAATTTTGAGGTTTGCATACAATAAATCAAAGTTTTATAACAAACTTTATAAATCCAAAGGAATCACCAAGGACAAGATAAAAAGAATTTCCATAGAAGAATTACCAGTGATAGATAAAAAAACTGTTATGGATAATTTTGATGACATCCTAGTTG
>JAGGYP010000021.1 GCA_021162485.1 Thermoplasmata archaeon | reverse complement strand
TATGAAAAACGCTGTTGTTATACACTATGGAGAAATAGGACTCAAAGGCAAAAACAGGATTTTGTTTGAAAAAACTTTAGCAAAGAATATAGAATTAGCTCTTAAAGATTTAATAAATGAAAAACCAATCATAAAGCACGGTAGACTAGTTTTAGTTACATCTGAAAAATCAGATCAGATTAAAGATAGATTGAGATATATACCTGGTATCAAATATTTTGCATTTTCTATAGCTCTTCCATTAGACATTGAAGTAATTAAAGAAGTTGCACTTAAAGTAGCTGAAAATAAAAAAGGTTGCTTTAAGGTAGAAACTTACAGATCTAATAAAAACTTTCCACTGACATCTGTTGATGTGAATAACATAGTTGGCGAATATATTGCTAAACATACCAAGAAAAAGGTTAATCTGGGAAAACCAGATTTTATAGTTTTTATAGAGATTTGCAGAGAAGAGGCGTACATCTATTCTGAGAAAATCAAGGGAGTCGGCGGCTTACCTGTTTTTCCAAATGAGAAAATAATTTCCTTGCTTTCTGGAGGAATAGATAGCGCTGTGTCATCATTTTTGATGATGAAAAGAGGATGTAAAGTGGTTTTTGTACATTTTTTTAACTATACAAGACAATCCCAAAACGTAGAACTAAAGATAAAAAATTTGGTGGAAATACTTTCTAGATATCAAATTGATAGCAAGCTATACATGGTTCCCTTCAGAGAAATACAGATGGAAATAATTAAAAACGTCCCCTCTAGACTTAGAATGCTTATTTATAGAAGATTTATGATGAGAATAGCTTCAAAAATCGCAAACCTAGAAAATGCAAAGGCATTGGTGGCAGGAGATAGCATCTCACAAGTAGCTTCCCAAACATTAGATAACCTAAATGTGATATATTCTGCTGCAGAGAAACCAGTTTTTACACCACTATCTGGGATGGATAAGGAGGAGATTATAGATATTGCAAAGAGGATAGGGACATATGAGATATCTATTTTGCCGTATGAAGACTGTTGCTCTTTTATGGTTGCTAAACATCCTGAAACAAGATGTGATCTAAAAAAGATTGAGAATGCAGAAAAAAACCTTGATATCCAATGTCTTGTAGAAAATGCTATTTCAGAAGTGAAAGAAACCTCGATTAAGGCAAAATGGTAAATAATTTGTATCAGCAACTTATTAAGGAAAAATATGAACGATTTTAAAACACCTTGTGAGCAAATTTTATGGTATATCATCCCAGCTATTAGAAAAGAGATAGCTAAGAATCTCATAGAGAAACATGGTCTATCACAGAAGAAGGTGGCAGATATACTAGGTGTCACACCTGCTGCTGTATCTCAGTACCTATCTAGAAAAAGAGGAAATTTTATGGAGATAAAAGATAATAATTTATTGAAAGAAATAGAAGTTTCTACTAATAGAATATTAAAAAACAGAAAAAATTTAATTCCTGAAATGTGTAGAATATGCCAACTTATTAGAAAAAGCAAAAATGTTAAGATTAATCTTCCGTGTGAATGATCAATTATGGAAAACTTGGTTGAAAAACTAGAGAAACTCAAAAGTTTAATCAAAGAAAAGGAAAAATTGATAGTATCTTTTTCAGGTGGCGTAGATAGTTCTTTAGTTGCAAAACTTGCTTTTGATATGCTAGGCAGGAATAGTTTAGCTGTAACTATAGATTCACCAGTTTTTCCTAGGAGGGAGCTAGAGAATGCAAAAAAAATTGCAAAAGAGATAGGAATTAGGCACAAAATTATAAAAGAGAGCAGTCTAGGTAAAAAATTTCTATCAAACCCAAGAAATAGGTGTTACTATTGTAAAAAAGAGGAAGCTGAGATTTTGTTAAGTTTAGCAAAAGAGTTAGGCTACAAGTATGTGGCAGATGGAGTAAACACATCTGATTTTAGTGATTACAGGCCAGGAATTGTCGCTGTTAACGAAGCAAATTTCTTTCATCCTCTTGTAGAGGCAAATATTAATAGAAAAGAGGTTAGATTACTTGCAAAAAAATTGGGGTTATCTAATTATGACATGCCTTCAACCACATGTCTCGCTTCAAGAATTCCACATAATGAGAAGATTACTTACGACAAATTAACTATGATTGAAAGAGCAGAGGATTTTCTTTTTTCCCTATCTTTTAAACAAGTTAGAGTTAGATATAATAATAAAAACGCTATAATCGAGGTTTACCCTGAGGAGATACATAAGATTTTTGTAAACAGAGACAGGATAGTAAAGGCTTTGAAGAGAATAGGTTTTAGCAAGGTTACTGTTGATATTGAAGGGTACAAAGAACTAATTTAATAGAAATATTTTTATATTTTTATGATGAACTACTAATTATGAAGCTGAAGAAAAAACCAGTAGTAAAAATTTCAGTAATACTTCTAATGTTTCTACTTACCTCATTAAATTTCTCTGGAAATGCCAAGGTTTTGAACCTCCAAGCAGATAAAATCATGTTAAGTGAAAGAGCTACAGCTAATCTTGCCAATCGTGTTATGGTATTAGTTGATAAGTCTGTTTATGATGGTATAAAAAACGAGTTAAACCAGTTTTCAGAAGATTTAGCTGAAGAGGGATTTATATGTGAAATATATCCAAAAACCATTGGATATTCAGGATGGGATAGCCCAGAGGATGTAAAAAAGTTTATAGTTTCTCACTCTTCAAACTTGGCTGGTTGCATACTAGTTGGTAATATACCCATTCCAGAATATAGGGTTGAAAAAGGCTATATGAATCAACCAGAGACGTTTCCATGTGACTTTTATTATATGGATTTAGATGGAAATTGGACTGTTTATGATGAGGGCGGAAATAGTTTTGGTTACTACTATACGATATTTTGCAATCATACGGGGGGTAATGGGAGTAAGGCACCAGAGATATGGGTTGGTAGAATATCACCTAGTAAATGGATAGGGGATAAGATTTCTCTGTTGAAAGAGTATTTTAATAGAAACCATGCATATAGGGTGGGCTCTTTATGCAGACCTGCAAAGGCTTTGCTCTATGTAGATGACGATTGGGCAAAATATGGAGAAAAGTATAAAAGTTATTTGAAAAACATCTATAAATCCTCTTTTATAACAGTTATAAATGATCCAGAAAAAACACGAGAGGAAAATTATCTAAACAATCTTAAGAAAGAGAAATACGAATGGATTTGTCTGCATGCACATTCAAGTCAACTCCAACATAACTTTTACTATTCCAATCATACAAAATGGGATTCTCTCACAAGTTGGGAATTAAGGAAAAATTACAAATCTGCTTTCTTTTATGATCTTCACTGCTGTGAGGCAATAGATTATTTCCAGGAGGAATGCATAGGAAATCTCTACCTCTTTGGAAACACATCTGGTTTGATTGTGATTGGTTCTTCAAAAGTTGGTGGAATGATAGATGATGGAAAAATTTTTTATGAGAAGTTAAAGAGCGCAGCCTGTATAGGTGATGCATTTAGAGAATGGTACTCCCTAAAGGGTGTAAAATATCCCTCTTATTGTTATGGTATGATGGTTCTTGGTGACCCCACTTTGAAGCCAAAAAAGGATGAGAAACCTCCTTCTGTAGAGATCACTTCCCCCAAGAAAGGTTATCTATATATTTTCGGAAGAGAAATTTGCCCTTTATCCACAGATAAAACCATACTAATTGGTTCATGTATACTGTTGGTTGAAGCAGATGATATCAATGGAATAAGCCATGTTGATTTCTATGTTAATGAAGAACTAAAATTGACTCTAAAATCAAAACCTTATCAGTTAGATTTAAAAAACTACTCTATCGGATGGTATGATATAAACGTGGTTGCATTTGACAAATTTGGCAATTCCAATAGTGATCATATTCGTTTGCTTCTGATAAATTCATAGAAAGCAAAATAGCCAAATCTATATATTTGAAATCAAATACTGTTTTTTGAGTTAATATGGACCCAATATCCTTGTTGGTAGGATTTATTATAGGTTTGATAGCGGCGACAATGGCTATAGAGTTTGGGATGAGAAAGCCTGTTGAGTCCACTACTTTCCATTCTACGGCTAGATTAACATATATGTGGTCTCTATCTGAGATAAAAAATCCTAGTGTTGTTGCTGAGTATTTGGATGAGATAGAGATACCAAAAAATGCAAGGGTTGTTTTTAAAGAGTGTAAGGATATTAAAATTCTGAAAGATATAAAGGCAAGAAAAAACGAGGATATCAGGGTTAACTTTGTTCTTGGAGATAATAGAGCCCTCATCTTATCAGGTCCTATCAAAGAAGGTCAGATGGGTATTTGGATTATAGATCCTTTTATACTTAGAAAATTGAAAGCAGAATTTGAGAGATTATGGAACAAAGGCACAGAATTGTAATTGGGTGTTTTATCAATGAGCATATTAATTAAAAACGCCAGTATAGTTTTAACACAAAATTCAAAAAGGGAAAAGCTCAAAAACTCGTGTATTTACATAGAAGACAATCTTATCTCTGAAATCTCTGAGAAACCAGTTTCTACAGAAGTAGAATATGTAATTGATGCACGGGGAATGATTGTTTTACCAGGTCTTATAAATCTTCATACACATGTTCCAATGACACTTCTCCGTGGCTATGGAGATGACATGATACTTGAAGACTGGTTGAATAATAGAATATGGCCAGTTGAAGCAAAACTTGATAAAGAATCCATATCAGCTGGTACAAAACTAGGTTTGTTAGAAATGATAAGATCTGGTACAACTTGTTTCCTTGACATGTATTTTTTTGAAGATGTGATCGTAGAGGTTACTAAAGAGGCAGGGTTACGTGCCTTTTTAGGTTTCTCTCTACTTGATTTTGGCACACCAGAGTACAGATATGAGGAATTATTTCCAGCATGTGAAAATTTTTTGAAAAAATGGAAAAACTCGGATTTGATCAAACCAGTTGTAGCTCCACATGCAACCTATACTTGTTCAGCTGAGACACTTCAGAAATCCTTGGATTTAGCCGAGAAATTTGATGTACTATTGCATACTCATTGTTCTGAGACAAGAAATGAAATCTATAGTGTGATGGAAAAAACTGGTTTGAGACCAGTTGATGTGCTTAAAAAACATGGTTTACTCTGTGAGAGGACTATTTTAGCTCACTGTGGCTGGATAACAAAAAACGAGGTTTCAGAGATTAGTAGAGCTGGTGCGAAGGTAGCTCATTGTCCTGTTAGCAACATGAAACTCGCCACAGGAGGATTTGCACCATTACCAGAGATGCTAAAGGAAAATGTAGCAGTTGGTCTTGGCACAGATGGTGCAGCAAGCAATAACACATTGGATATGTTTGAAACAATGAAATTTACTGCGTTGTTACACAAGCATCATAGGTGGGATCCTTGTGTATTACCAGCTCAAACCGTGTTAGATCTTGCAACCATATCTGGCGCTAGATGTCTTGGTATAGATGACAAAATAGGTTCTATAGAGGAGGGAAAAACAGCGGATATCATAATTGTTAACCTTAGGAAACCATGGCTTACACCAGTCCATGATCCTGTTTCTCTGCTTGTTTATTCTGCGAGATGCTCTGATGTGTATGCTACCATAGTTGATGGCAAAATACTCATGTTGGACAACACATTTTACACACTAGATTACAATAGCACTCTTAGAGAAGCACAGATGCAGGCTTATAATTTAACGAAAAGTTGAAAAACCATTTCTTTTTTCTCTAAACAAATCCATCCTTGTTGATGAATCTATGTGGATAAACATTGCTGGTATAATATTGGCTTTTGCAGCTATTATTTTGTTGATAAGACTGAGTAAAAACTTTGGAATTGCTATGATATGTGGCGCTATAATTGCAGCATTATTCTCATTAGATGTTCTCCCACCAGGTGAAGTTGGAGCAACTATATTAAACGCTTTAACATCTTGGAAGACCATTGGATTGGTAATCATTGTGATTCTTGTGAACATAATTGCATATTCAATGAGAGAAACTGGCTTGGCAGATAAGCTTGTAGAAAACATAAGGAAGGCTTTTCCAAATGGTGGTGTTCTTGCAATCATACCAGCTATCTTTGGATTGATGCCAATCCCAGGTGGTGCAAGGATATCAGCTCCTCTAATAGAGAAAGAGGGAAAAAAGTTAGGTGTTTCAAACGACAAGATGAACTATTTAAACCTCTGGTTTAGACATCCATGGCCTTTGGTATTCCCACTCACACCATCTATTATCCTAGCTGCAACTCTCTCAAACATTAGTTTAAACAGCCTATTGCTTATCCAAATACCCACGTTTCTAGCATTTGTTATCATAGGATATCTCATGTTGAGAAGATTTATCAAAGAGAAGAAAAATAAAAGAGGCTATTTTGATTTAAAAGAAACCATAATAATTTTGTCACCAATATTGTTATCGCTGCTGATATTTTTTATGTTAAGCACATTTTTTAAAACTGAGACATATTCTTCAATGTGCATTGCTTTGTCACTGGGTTTAATATTAATATTTTTTATATCAAACATAGAT
>JAGGYP010000044.1 GCA_021162485.1 Thermoplasmata archaeon | reverse complement strand
ATGTTAACCTTTTAACCTTTTAAAACAAGATGCAGCTAATTTATTGGTTCTAGTAAGTTTACTGGGTATTCTATAAATCCTTTGAACTCTGGTAGCTCCAATCTTGCGAATCTACCATCTACTTTCACTACTTTTCCATACAAGTCAATTCTGTTCCTTATCCTACAAAAAATACCTTCTTCTAATTCGATCTCCATTATGCATCCCAACCCAAAATACGAATAGCAAATTGTATTTATTAATTTAATGAAATTTTAAAATTTGACTAAAAATTATATATTATTTAGACTATTCAAATTAGAATGCAATTTGACATGATCTTTATTCTTCCCATCCTTGCAGGTTTTATAAGTGGAATATTTGTTGGTGCAGCATCTGGTACCGCAGCTTCGTTAATGATACCTATTTTAACTGTCTTTATGGGTTTTCCTCTCTATCAATCCATTGGTACAAGCTTATTTGTTGATTGTATGATAGGTTTAACAGCTGGTATGGTTTTTTTAAAAAACAAAAATATAGATATAAAATCATCCAAGATACGCATCATCACAGGTGTTGCTGGAGCAGTTGTGGGCAGCCAGTTTACAGCAAAAGCATCGCAATTCTCACTAAATATTTTGATAGGTTTATTTCTTATAATTACGGGGTTGAATTTTATTATAAATGGTATAAGAAAAAATGTGGATTTTGTTGAGAGAAAAATAAATTTGAATTTTTTTAGAGAGCATTTGAAAGAATCCCTCATTATATTTGGTCTCATCATAGGATTTTGCAGTGGTTTTTTTGGTGCAGGAAGTGGAGCAATGATGGCTGTGGTGATGATTTTTATTTTAGCATATGACGTGCATACTGCTATAGGGACATCTCTCTTGGTAATGTTTTTTATCGCTGGAGCTGGATCTATTGGTCATTTTTTGAATAGCGAATTTATTCTTCAGATTGCTCTGTATGCTGGATTCTCTGCAATTATCGGGGCATTTCTTAGCTCAAGTTTTGCAAATAGAATCGACGAAGATAAACTAGGTAGATTTGTTGGTCTTATAATTTTTCTATTAGGGGTTCTAATGTTTGTAAAAATAGTATTATATTGAGAAAATGCGGGCGCCGGGATTTGAACCCGGGTTGCAAGCTTGGCAAGCTTGGGTGATAACCAGACTACACTACACCCGCGACCACTTTGCATAATAAACAAACTATTTTAAAATAATTATGCTTCTTTCATAATCCTCTTCAAAGGCTTGCTTAGATGTCTTCTTGCACAGACTGGAACCTCGTAGAAACCTGGTGATAAATTTCTTTCAATAGTTGTAAATTTTGCTTTTTCTCTTTTCGCCTTCGCTCCACATCTTATACATCTAAAACCTTGTTTTTTGCCAACTGATTTCATATGTTTTCCACATTTTTCACAAACTGGGTTTTCAATCTTTTCTACTATTTTTGCAACATTTAATATTTTGATCTTTTCGAGATTGATTGTAAATGGCTCTTCTCTCACCCCCCCATATACCTCAACAATATCGCCTTTTCTTAATTTTTTTATAATATTTCTAAACTCTTTTGTAGGTTCGTAGGCTGCACAGTCTATAGTATCATTATATGCATCTTGGATACTAAAGATAACATGTCCACCTGTGATGGTAAAAGGTTCCTTGTAGACGGTGCCTTTAACTATCACTGACTCAAAAGGTTTAACATCTTTGATTTTTTCTTTTTTCTGCAAATGTTCATCAGTAGCCTGGTTACTTTCAAATATTATCCAACCTTGGAATTCCTCTGATTTTACAATATTCATTGCTTTAACTAGATCCTCTGTATCATCACCCCTTATGCCATAGAGAACAGGGCAGGGTGAATTAGGTTTTATCCTGTTGTGTTTGTTTATATAATCATAATTATCAAATGTAGTCTTAATTGTCTCATCCATTATTTTTACAGAATCATCGTCAATTTCCCTTTTACTACCTATTTTTTCTTTTTTTCTATATGTTATTAGCTCATAAGTTTTATCAAAAACTGGGTTCCAGGCAATGGAGGCTGCAGCTCCTATTAATCCCCGCTTGTTTTTATATCCTATATATAGTGCACCGTTTTTATCCAATAAAGAGGTAACTTCGTCTAAGAAAACTATGCCTTTAACAGCCTTTTTGTAAAGTTCATATCCTATTTTTTTCTTACTTACTACTAAGCCAGGGTTTGTATTTTTATCGTTTAATCTCGCTTCTTCCTCTAAAATTTTCTTAACTTGACTGAATATTTCTCCATGGTTGTCGCAATCTTCCTCAATATTTCGATATCCATAGATTTTTTTTCCATAATTCATTCCAACCAAAAACTTTTCTCTACCTCTTCTAGCAATTTGAAAAGAAACTGCTCCATTCCCTCTTGTCTTCCAGGGGATGTTGGGATTTAACCTTACTAGTCTAGGGTAACCAATTAGGACATATCCTTCTTTAATCAAGTATGATATTATGAGATAAGCTACATATGTTGTACATCCTCCTGCAAATGTTGAATCTGTATCATCTAACCCTATCCACATTTTACCCAAATACTATCCTAAAACCATATATAAGTTTTATATACTTCTTTGCTTTTTTTAATAAATGTGCAATGGAAAGGGAAGGCATTTTAGAAGCAGTTAAAAAAATATTAGCAGATGCAAAATTCCAAGTTTCGGTGCTAGATTCAGCAAGACCAATGAGTTTTGATATACTGGCTAGAAGAGGAAATATTTTATTGATAATTAAGGTTTTGACGAACATCGATGCTTTTTCAGAAGAGGCAGCAAGTGATTTGAAAACATTATCATCGCTTTTGGGAGGATCTCCACTGATAATTGGTGAGAAAAACAGCTTAAATCTGCTTGAGGATAATGTTGCATATTTTAGGTTTGGAATAGGTGCTATAACACCAAATACATTGAAGAATTATCTTATTGAAGGTGAACCTGTGATAGCATATGCAGGACCCGGTGGTTTATATGTAAACATTGATGAGGAAAAGTTCAAGAAGGCAAGAGAGAGGAGAAGCATTTCTATAGGAGCATTAGCAAGAGAACTAGGCATATCTAGAAGAATGGCGAGAATGTATGAGGAAGGAGCAAATGCCAGATTAGAAATCGCAAAAAGGATAGAGAAAATACTAGGAAAAGACGTGGTCTCTCCAATAGATTTACATGGAGAGAGAAAAAAATACCTTGTAGAAAATCTTGAAAAAGACATAAGTCGTTTTAAGATATTCCAGAGAGAAGTTCTCTCACTAATGAGAGAGATCGGGTATAGAGTAATACCTGTAGAACGTTGCCCTTTTGAGGCATTTAGCAAAGAAAGAAAAAATGTTTTACTTACCTGTATAAACAAATTTAACTACAGAGTCATCAGAAAAGCAAAACTGGTGAAAGACATTGCGAAAATTACAGAACAAGAAGCAGTGTTCTTCACAGATAGATACAAATTTGGTGGGAATGTAGAAGGAATACCAGTGGTTTTAAAAAGTGAACTAGAAAAAATGAAAGACCCAGAGGATATTGTAGACTTAATTATTGAGAGAAAAGTCAATGGAGAGTAACGCATTTTAGGCAAAATTTTATAAATACGTATAGGATTTCCGAGAACTACTTATACTGATAAATATCAAATAAGAGTAGATAAAAATGAGCGAGAAGGATCTAATCAAAATCGTACAAAAAATACTTGATGATAAACATAACAAAAAACGAAAATTCAAACAAAGTATAGACCTGGTTATAAATATAAAGGGTGTAGATTTTAATGATCCTAAAAACAGAATAGAGGAGGAAATACTTTTACCAAGTGGACGAGGCAAAGATGCAAAAGTCGCTCTATTTGCTAGCGGTGAGCTTGCTCTCAAAGCCAAAGGGGTTGCAGACCTCATTATAAAACCTGAAGAAATAGAAGATTTGGCAAAAGATAAGAAGAATTTCAAGAAAATAGCAGAGAATCATGATTTTTTCATAGCAGAGGCACCTTTAATGCCTGTTATTGGTAAATCTCTTGGTGTAATTCTAGGTCCACGTGGCAAAATGCCCAAACCTGTACCACCAACAGCAGATATAAAAAACATGGTAAAAAATTTAAGAAAAACAATCAAAATCAGATCCAAGGGTAAAAAAACATTCCATGCAGTTGTAGGAACAGAAGATATGGAACCAGAAAAGATAGCAAAGAACATAGCAACGGTTATAAAAAGATTAGAAGAGAAACTTCCTAATGGTAGACTCAACATAGAATCCATGTATATAAAAACATCAATGGGGTCTGCAGAAAAACTGATGTGAGGGTAAAAGAAATGGCTCATGTTGCAGAATGGAAAAAAAGAGAGGTCGAAGAGCTTAAGAATATTATAAAATCTTATCCCATAGTTGGAATAGCACAAATTGGTGGGATACCAGCTCCTCAAATGCAACAGCTTCGTGCAAAGCTTAGAGATATAGCACTTGTCAAAGTAGTTAGAAACACCTTGTTTTCCCTTGCATTAGAAGAAACAGATAAGGAGAAAAATGGAATAGCAGAGTTAAAAAACATTATAGAGGGAGAGACAGCTATAATAGCTGCCAAAGACATCAATCCGTTTAAACTGTTTCAAATAATAAAATCAAACAGAATAAACGCTCCAGCAAAGGGTGGTGAAATAGCACCTAAGGATATAGTAGTAAAGGCTGGAGACACACCTTTCAAACCAGGACCTATTGTTGGGGAACTGCAGAAGGCAGGAATACCAGCAGCTATAGAAGAAGGTAAAGTTGTAATAAAAAAGGACAAGGTAATAGTTCCAGCTGGAGAGAGAATATCTCCACAAATAGCACAGATTCTAACAAGGATGGAAATATATCCTCTAGAGATAGGAATAAACCTAAAAGGTGTATATGAAAATGGCATAATATTTACATCAGATATACTAGATATAAACAAAGATGAATATGTAGGCAACTTGACAAATGCTGCAAGAAACGCCTTTAATTTAGCTATTAACAGTGGGTGGGTAAACAAGTTTACAATAGATACACTTATAAGTATGGCAGGTATTAACGCGTATAACCTAGCAATCAATATAAGATACCCAACCAAGGATACTATTGAGCATCTGATAAACATTGCATATATGCAGATGTTGAGTTTGTCATCTAGAATAGGTGCAGATGCACTAGATAAAGATTTAAAGAAAAAAATTGGAAAATAGTTAAGGAGGTAGAAAAGAGAAAATGGAATATATATATACTGCTTTGCTTCTACATTCAGCAGGCAAGGAGATAAACGAAGAAAACATAAAAAAGGTTTTAACTGCAGCAGGAGTAAAAGCAGATGATGCAAGAGTTAAAGCCTTAACAGCTGCACTTGAGGGCGTAAACATAGAAGAAGCAATTTCCAAAGGAGTAGCAGTGCCAACAGCAGCCGCACCGGCAGCCACCGAGGCAGCTGCAGAGGAGAAGAAAGAAGAAAAGAAGGAAGAGAAGAAAGAGGAAAAGAAGGAAGAGGTCTCAGAAGAGGAAGCTGCAGCAGGACTCAGCGCTTTATTTGGCTAAAAAACCTTTCCTACTCTATTTTTAAACACATTTTTTACTTATCAACAAACCCCTTATAGTTTAGAGAAGATTACATCCATGCATCCAATCCCTTCTGAACAGTGGATTTAACCCCTGTTAACCCAAAAGCACCTTCTATAAAATTTTCAATCATTTTCTTATACCATTCAAGATCTACCTCATCTAAATCCTTAACAACATCTACTGGGTACATGTAATCTATAGGTTTAACACCACTCTTAGAGGGTTTTTTTATACCAGGGAGAGGTTTTTTAGTCACAACAAACTTGAACTTTGTTCTAGTATGAAGTGGCTGTCCAAGAAGTTTTTCTAACGCCATAGCTCTAACTGCAAAAACAGATGGAGAACCATCCATATTTGGCTTATATCTTTTAGCAGGCTGAACAGATTGTATAAGAATCAGATCATCAATGTTTACTTTTGATAGGTCCAAGTTTTTTACTACTTCAGCAGTAACATTTTTGATACTCTCAATGACTCTTTCTCTAGCTTCTTCCTCCTCACTCCACTCATGGACATCTCTCAAAACATTATACATTATTTTTTCAAGAGCCTTCCTTGCAATGTTTGCTTTTTCAGATCCTTTAAAATTATTTCCCTTGGTAACCATTTTTAGTTTGCCATCTACAGCATCGAATA
Source organism: Thermoplasmata archaeon (assembly GCA_021162485.1). Lineage (GTDB taxonomy): Archaea > Thermoplasmatota > E2 > DHVEG-1 > B8-G13 > B8-G13. Next base: position 3,971 of record JAGGYP010000044.1, on the reverse strand, counting down.
TCAAATAATTTTTATGTTTGACAAAAAGCATTGCATGATGAACTTCTGGCTCCAGTTCAAAATCAGGGTAGTTTAACTCTTTTTTCCATTTTTCATTGCATTCTTTTATAGCCTCTAATGCATATTCTGGTTTGGTTATCCATGCCTCCTCTTTTTCGCTTAGATCAAGATTCAATGCCTTGCATAGCTCTGGTACATTCCCTGCTGATTTTGAACAACCAATGTAGATTCCATCTGTATCCCCATAGACAACCCTTGCACCTCTGCTTTTTAAATGGTGAAGAGTCTCAGAAAGAATCTTTTGCCCCATTGTAGTAATCGCAGCGGCACCCCAGAGGTTAAACTGTCTTCCTGAGACAGTAGGAGCGCTTAGGATACCATGTGTTCCTGCATTACGTGCACCTTTTAAACTCTGGTAACTCATTTGCAACCTGTTTTTCTCGTCACCTACAGATTTTTTTAACTCCTTCTTGATCCTAGCGATAAAATCCATTATACCAGTCATTGCGAGGTTTACAACCCCTGGTTTTCTATCTATTTTTATCCCTATCATCACTCCCTTGTCAGCAAAAGTTTCAGCAGCAGTGATTTCTTTCCATAAAATGTTTTTTGTTTCAAGGAATCTCCTTGGGATCTTCTTTAACCATATCCATAAATCAGGTTTTTCGTTTTTCCCTGCTAGTCTAACTACATCAGCTCCTATATTTAGTGCTTTTAAAATAGTTGGATACATTGCTCCAACATCGGCAACTATCACATGGTACCATGGGATAAAATGAGATTTTGCATCTTTATCTGGTTTTATTGTCATTCCACCTGGTAGATGATAGTTTAAAATCTCATCGCTATCTCTAGCATCTTTGTTGAAAATAACATAAGGATATTCAACCCAATCCGGCATCTCTGGCCCATATTTAACAACTCTGATAAACTCCTTGGAAAGCCTCTCCTTGATTTTTTTAGCATAATCAGCTATCTCTATTTTATCATGTAAACCGTTGAACTCCCTAAGAAGTGTTTTACAGATATTCAATGGTTTACACGTAGGCGGCATCATTTTTTTATGGAGTGCCGCTCTGATCATTGCCATATTATCCCACATGTTCACTGCCCCAGCCTCTAGAAGGGTGTCAAAGGGCATACAAGTTGTGAAAGAGAGAGGCATCGCCTGCTGAATCATGTTAGTGGTTAACCCCAATTGCTCCTCTACATCCTGTCTATTGTATTTTAGCGTTCTTTCATCAAGTTTTATCTGCGATGGCATCAGATAGATTCTATCCTTGATATCAATACCTAGAAACCGGGCAACTGTTTTGAGACTAAAATCATCAACATATGGATAGAACTTTCTAGTTGCGAGATAGGTGTCAAATGAGCAAGGGTAGATGTTTAAAATCTCAGATCCCACACCAAAATGAAAAGAACTATCAACTCTAGTATATCTCTCAGTAAAATCTTGGAATATTTTTAGCTCATTTTTGTCTAAACTATCACCAAACTCCTTGATAAATGCTTTTACCCTGCCATACAGATGAAGATTATCAAATCCAACAATATTGTGACCAGATATTATATCATGTTCCATTATTGTCTTACAAAACCTCAGCAGGTTTTGTAACTCTTCACTCTTATTCCTTGAAACCAGCTGTTTTATCTCAATGTCTTTTAAATCCCTAGGAATATCTACTATTCTAAAGTCAAAATCTTCTCTTTCCAAATCTTTCCCTGAGTTTACTATGATATCAAAACTACTATAACCTATTATATCAATAGGAACATCCAGTTTTCCTTCTTCATATTTTACTATTTCAATATCATATACCAGAGTCTTTAATTTTTTATTTTTTCCCTGTGTGTCAAACATCCATGCGATGTTTCTCGATGCAATATCAACAAGTGCTCTCTGATGATAAGGTATATCATGCTCTGCAGTATAAAGTCCATATTGGAAAAACAAGTAGTCGCTGACATCTGGGACAAAAAAGGATTTTTTTGTATAAACTGGGAAAACTTTTCTCTTTAGATCAAAGTTCCAGAAACTTCTATATTCTACAATCTCTCCTATTTTCTCGATTTTGTTAAGGTTTTCATCCTTTTTGTTTTCCAAGTCCTTAATCAGTTTTTCCCTTATTCTTTCGATATTATTTCCATTCCTAGTGAAAACTAGAAAATATGGAGAATGGACAGTAGAGAGCTCTAGAGGCGGCTCATTATGAATATATGCATAATCTTGTGATATTCCAAGTAATGTTTTACTCATTCTATTAACTCCTTTCCCCCATCGACAATGCTAAACAGTATTGTAAAATAGTAAAACACATATTTTTATATTTGGTTTTTTAATACCCCTAACTGTTTATGAAAACTTTGTTGTTATACTCAGAAAAATTTCTCTTGCATAACAACGATAGTCATCCTGAAAATGCCAATAGACTGATTCATACAATCAACCTGTTGAAATCATCTGGGATTTATGATATACTAAGCTCTATAGATCCTCAACTTATTTCCTATGAAGACCTTAGCGAAGTACATTCTCCAGATATGATAGATAGGGTAATTGAAGCAGACAAAACTGGAGACTGGCTTGATCTAGATACTTATGTCTGTAAAGGCTCTTATGATATAGCAAGATTAGCAGCAGGTGGCTTGTATAAAGTATGTAAAGAAGTAATTCAAGGAAAAGCAGATAATGGGTTTGCTTTGGTTAGACCTCCAGGGCATCATGCTACATCTACTAGATCCATGGGATTCTGCCTCTTTAATAATGTTGCATTAGCTGCACATCATCTAAGCAAAGAGAATAAGAGGATTTTGATCTTTGATCATGATGTTCACCATGGAAATGGAACACAAGAAATTTTTTATGGAAGAGATGATGTGCTGTACCAATCAATTCATCTTTTCCCGCATTATCCTGGCACTGGTAAAGTGGATGAGATTGGTGAGAAACATGGTAGAGGGTTCACAGTAAACGCTCCATTAACCCATGGAATAGGAGATGAAGTTGTAAAGGAGATAATGAGTGAAATAATGTTTCCTATTGCTGAGCAATTCAAACCTGATCTGATAATAATCTCTGCTGGTTTTGATTCACATCATGCAGATATGTTAGGTGGTTTGTCGTTAACAGCGAACATTTACCCCTGGTTTGTTGAAAATTTCAGAAAAATCCAACCAAGAATTGTTTGCTCCTTAGAAGGTGGTTATAATTATGAATGGCTAAGTAAATGTATAGCATTAGAAATAAAAAGTTTACTTGGAGAAAAAGATTATGAAATTAACGATGAGATATATGAAGAAAAAAATGAATATTCTGATAGGTTGATAAGAAATCTAAGGAAACTTCTAGGAGAATATTGGAGCTTATAGTTTTTATTGAAAAATTGCTCCCATTCCACTTATTGCTGAGTTATCTTGACTTTCGATTTTCTCGTTTATCTCCCTAGCTTTTTTATCTGATATTTTTTTTATGCCAACTTCTTTGAACAGTTTCTCTGCTTTTTTGAGTCCCTCTTCGCTTCCTTCTATTTTTACATATGTTGCATCAGCATCCTCTATTCCAAGGGATTTTGAATCTCTAATGGTTATACTTTGCCTGCTAACTGTATCATCCTTTATCACCTGGTCTATCTTACTGGAGTCTTCCTTTTTTACCTCAAATATCATGTAATCCACTTAAATCACCTTTCTCTGCATATCTATTTATTATTTAATTCTTTTTCCATTTTCGTTTATGATCCCATTTTTTATTCTCATTGAGCTTATAGGTAAGTTGTCCTCTGCAAGAATAAGAGGTACTTCTATTATTTTTAAAGATTTGAGACCAAATAGTTTTCTCTTTCTGTTTATCTCTTCTGCGTTTTTTCTTGTCTCAGCAGAGACAACTATTGCATCAAAATCTTCAGACAGTGTAGGACCGTATTTATCATCTATTGGTATTATCTCATAATTTTCATAACCCTTTGTTT
>JAGGYP010000093.1 GCA_021162485.1 Thermoplasmata archaeon | reverse complement strand
TCGCAGTTCTTCTAGATGAAAAACGAGTTTTTAAACCATCAAAAGAATTTGTCGAAAAGACAAATGTTAAAAAATGGATGGATAAACACGGTATAAAAACATATGATGAGCTATTGAAAAAGGCAGAAGATTATGAATGGTTTTGGGAGGAGGTTTCTAAAGAGGTTGTAAATTGGATTGAACCTCCTAAGAAGGTTCTTGAGTGGAATCCACCTTATGCAAACTGGTTTGTGGGTGCAAAATATAACATAGTTCATGATGCCTTAGATAGACATGCAAAGGGTGATAAAAAAGATAAAATAGCCTACATATTTGAAGGAGAACCAGGGGATACTAGAAAGATAACATATGGAGAACTTTATAAAGAAGTAAACAAACTGGCAAATGCGCTTAAAAAATTGGGTATTAAAAAAGGTGATAGAGTAAGTATTTATCTCCCCATGATACCTGAGCTGCCAATTGCTATGCTTGCCTGTGCAAAAATTGGTGCAATCCACTCTGCTGTCTTCTCTGGCTTTAGTGCCCTAGCATTGAGAGAAAGAATAAATGATTGTGAAGCAAAAGCTGTTATAACTTGTGATAGTTTTTATAGAAGGGGTAAAAAAGTTCCTCTTAAAAAACAAACTGATAAAGCTTTAGAAGATGCTCCATCTGTTGAACATGTTATAGTTTACAAGAGAACCGGTGATGAGATACCTTGGGATGAAAAGAGAGATCTCTGGTGGCATGAAATCATTAAAGATATGTCAGATGAATGCGAGACAGAGATAATGGATGCAAATGATCCTCTATTCTTCCTGTATACATCTGGAACAACTGGTAAACCCAAAGGCGTAATGCATTGCCATGGAGGGTACGCTGTAGGTACTGCTGTAACACTAAAATGGGTATTTGATATCAAGGATGATGATATCTACTGGTGTGCCGCGGATATAGGATGGATAACAGGGCATAGCTACATTGTTTATGCACCACTGATACTTGGTGCAACATCTATAATATATGAGGGTGCTCCAAACTATCCAAACCCGGATAGATGGTGGGAAATAATAGAGAAATACAAGGTTACAATATTATACACCTCGCCAACAAGCATTAGGCTGTTTATGCGATATGGCGAAGAATGGGTTAAAAAACATGATCTCGGTTCCCTTAGACTGCTTGGATCTGTAGGTGAACCAATCAACCCAGAGGCATGGATATGGTATTATACACATATTGGAGGTAAAAGATGCCAGATAATGGATACCTGGTGGCAAACAGAAACTGGGCAATTCTGTATAACACCCTTGCCGATAACACCTCTGAAACCAGGCTCTGCAACAAAACCATTCCCAGGTATATCAGCTGATGTCTACGACAACGAGGGAAAATCAATAAGAAACGCAGGTGGAAACCTAGTATTAACACATCCATGGCCTGCTATGCTAAAGGGTCTTTACAAAGCTGATGAAAGATACAGACAAACCTACTGGAGCAAGTTTAAAAATACTTATTTGGCTGGTGACGTTGCTAGAAAAGATGATGATGGATACTTCTGGATACAAGGCAGAGCAGATGATGTCCTAAATGTATCTGGTCATAGAATAGGAAACTCCGAGGTAGAATCAGCTTTGGTAAGCCATGAAAAAGTTGCAGAAGCTGCGGTAATAGGAAAACCACATGAGCTAAAAGGAGAATCCATTGTAGCATTTGTAGTACTCAAAAAAGATGTTAAACCCAGTGATGAGTTAAAAAAAGAGCTCAGAGAACATGTTGCCAAACAAATGGGTAAAATAGCAAGGCCTGATGAGATATGGTTTGTAGCTGATGTTCCAAAAACCAGAAGCGGAAAAATAATGAGACGATTAATCAGAGCAAAAGTTCTAGGACAGGATACAGGTGATACTTCAACACTAGCAAACCCTGATGCAATAAAAGAACTTGAAAAAACAAAATAATTTTTTTACCATTTCTTTTTAAACAATCAATTTATTTCAATAATGGATTGGCGATGGATATAATAATAGCAGTGCCACTATTCATACTAGGAATTGCACTTCTCTACAAAGGTGCAGATTTTCTAGTGGATGGCTCAGCAAAAACAGCCTTATATCTTGGTGTTTCCAAAATAACCATTGCAGTCACAATTATAGCATATGGAACCTCTGCTCCTGAAGCTGGGACTTCTATTATTGCAGCATTACAATCTCAGCAGGGAATATCCCTAGGCACGATTGTGGGTTCTTGTATAACAAATTTTCTTCTGATACTTGGCCTATGTTCAATAATCTCATCAGTAGAAACACACAGAAGGATTATAAAAAGAGAGATGCCTATGATGCTTGGTGTCTCAGCACTACTAGCTGCCACAATACTAGTTGGAAGAATAACCTGGCCCGTAGGTGTTATTTTCCTGGTCTCATTTGTTGCTTATATAATATACATACTAAAAGTAGCATCAAAAGAAAGAAAAAACAGCATAGAACTAAACCTTGGTAAAGATAACAATATCAAAAAATACGTTTCATTGGTGGTCCTTGGACTATTGGGCGTTATAATAGGGGCTAAGTTACTGGTAGACTCATCTGTTGCTATTGCCCAAGCATTATCTGTTCCAACCGTGGTGATAGCATTAAGTGTTGTCTCAATAGGAACCTCTCTCCCGGAGCTTGCTGTTTCTCTACTCTCAGCAAAGAAAAAAGAGTTTGACATATCTGTAGGAAACGTTGTTGGCTCCAATATTTTTAATATACTTTTTATAATTGGTTTATCCTCGATTATAATACCAATACCTATTGATGTAAAATCCCTGTTCTCTATCCTATTCATGTTAGTTATAAGCATAATATTGATACCTATTCTATATACTGGGTATAAGATAACTAAAATAGAAGGGTTTTTACTGCTGGGGCTATATGGATTCTATCTATATTATCTATATCTAATGTAGAGGTGTTAAAATAATGAGAAGAAATGAAATCATTGCTATGGTTTTGATGGCAACACTTTTTCCCATAACATATTTTACAGCTATTTTCATATCACAACCTGTAGAGAACGCTGGTGTAAAAGCCTTTGAAAATCCTAACGAGCCGATGAATATCTTATTACTAATCCTAATCCTACTAGTTGTAACCCTAGTGGTTTTATTAGTTGCAAAATATTGGAAAAAACAGTTTATCAAATTTTTCATATTAGGAGCAGTGGTGTTAACTTCTTTATATGTTTTTTATCCTCTCTTTTTTGCTCTTTTCAATGCTAATTTATCTTTTATCCTAGCCTTAGCAATGTCTTTTATCATTCTCACATTTTTAGTCAAATATCCTGAGTGGTACATTATAGATTTAAGTGGTTTTATAATAGCCGCAGGTGCCACAGCAATTTTTGGCATATCATTGAGTATACCATTGGTAATTGCACTTCTTGTAATTTTAGCAATATATGATGCTATATCAGTATACAAAACAAAACACATGATTGACCTAGCTGATAGTGTCATGGATCTCAGACTACCTGTTTTACTTGTTATACCTAAAAGAAGAGATTATTCTTTTATTAAAAACAGGGAAAGATTAAAGACTAAGCTAGGGAAAAAAGAAGGAAGAGATGCATTTTTTATGGGCCTTGGAGACATTGTAATGCCAGGAATACTGGTGATATCTGCATATCATTTTATACCAAATGGCCTGTTCATAGCCATTGGAGTAACCATTGGTATACTGTTAGGTTTTACAATGCTGATGATATTTGTTCTAAAGGGTAAACCACAAGCTGGTTTGCCTTTTTTAAACAGTGGTGCAATTTTGGGATACATTATTTCAAGTGTTTTACTCTTTGGCAAACTAGCTGGGTTTTAGCTTCTAAAAATTGGTTCTAAATCCACATTTTTTACACTTTACTACTTTACCATCAAATGATAGTTTCTCATTGCAGTTTGGACAACGTGTTTTTTTGATAAAATAATCAATCCATGCTTCTCTGATCTCTGGAATTCTTTCCTGTTTTATTCTATCTAAAATTTTTCTTTCTTCCTCATTTTTTACCAAAATTTCTAATTTAGAAACATCAAATTCCCCGGTTTTCTCTGATTCAACCTTGTAATCAATTTTTACTTTGTATTTTCTCTTGCGTAAAAAAATTGCTGAGATGACAACTCCGCTAATTATACCTCCAATGTGTGCAAGATGTGCTATGTTATCACCCACTACAAATGCAAAATAAAATGTCTCCAAAGCTGCAAACATCACAGCTGCAACCCAAACTGGGATACGAGCTAGAATCATAATAAACGCCGGTATAGGAAAAATAATTTTATCTGTTGGATAAGCTGCTGCAAATGCTCCGAGGATACCAAATATTGCACCAGATGCCCCTACCAATGGTATTATAGAGTTCAGATTAAACAGCGAATAAAAAAGTGTTGCTGAGAAACCTGTCAATATGTATATTAAAAGAAATTTCTTACCCCCGATCCTATGTTCAAAAGGTAAGCCTATAAGGAATAGCACAATCATGTTAACCAAAATATGTTCAAATCCACCATGAACAAACATAGAAGTAAAAAGGGTGTATATCTGTGGTATAAAATCAGGAAACAAATATATGGGTCTAAAGCCCAGATCACTTATAATTTCATTTGAGTAGAAAACCGATAATACAAAAACAAACAAGTTTGCAATAATCAAAGCTAAAGTCATCGAGAGCTTTTTAAAATAAGAAATAACAAGTATTAACAAAGCAACAGTTATTGCCACAACTGATATCAAAGATACAGGCAATATTACCATTCTCTTCTTCTCCAATCAAGAGCTATCACAATAGCAGTTGATACAAATATCACTGTTATACAAATCTCATTTTTATAATCCTTTATCTTCTCACTTAATTGCGTGAATGCCTTTAGATTGTTAAAACTTTTGTTATATGTTAGCTTCTTCAAATTCCAGTCATAAATAAATACGTCTGCAAAATATTTAGCAACACTTGTATTTTCTATTATTATACCCAGCTCTCTATTATATAGAAGAGAGTTCTCATTCCAGTTTATACTAGAAATCAAAACAGATTTGTTGTCAACTATTAACCCTTTATTATGTATGTTTGTAAAATAGGACCAATTTTTAAAGACATATTTTGCTTCAATTGAGTTATTTCTTAGATAAAAAATTGTTTCATTGTTCATTGAATTCGTATGTTCATACTCTGGATTATAATTCAAAATTACTTTTACATCAACACCATTTTTAGATTTATTTACAAGTTCTGTAATCAATGGGTTTAGCTTTTCTTCCCATGAATGATATATGTAAAGTTGTTCAATGTAGATACTACTATTGGCTGATCTTATTAAATCTAAAATTCCTGATAAACTGTTATCTGGAGAAAGAATAATAGAAACATTAAACATGCCTTTGATACTCATTGGTTTAAACCTTGGCATGTAAAAACCATTAGGGATGGAATAATCTATAACAAAATGATCTATTTCAAGGTTATGTATGCTTTCATTGTAACAAGAGACATCTGGTCTAGATAGGTTATAATCATTTAGGAAAATCTCCAACAAATAGCTTGCTAGTGTCTTATTCTCCAATATTACTCCCCATTCTCTGTTTCCAAAAGTATTATTTACTGGTACCCCTGTTTTTCCCCAGTTTGAGCTTTCTATAACAACTGTCTCGTTATCTACTATTAAATATTTTGCATGGTCAAAATTGTATCTACAATAATCCTGTTTATTTCTCCCAATAAATCTTATCTCGCCACCATGCTTGGATATCTCATTCAATATAAAAATCTCTCTTTCATTTAAACCACCAGCTGGCGAACCCTCTACCAGAATTTTGACACTAACATTTTTATCTAATGCCTTTACTATCTCATCCATCAAAAAAGGATTGGTAAACTCATACATATTTACGTAGATACTCTTGTTTGCTGATCTTATTATGCTGGATAAAACTTCGTAACTACAATCAGGTGAAACAAAAGCTTTTACATTTCCTTCAACTTGAAATGTTTTTATTTTGAAATCTGTCTGACCGATCTTCCATTTCCTCCATCCTTCCCAATCATATGACGTGTTCGTATCCACTGGTAAACGGTTTTCTAGTTTTCTCCTTAATATAAAACCTTTTTCTACATTATCTATTGGTTTGCCGCTCCATCCTTTATAAAATTTTTCTAAGGTTTTTCCATATAAAACAACATCTATAGTATGATTATACTTATCTTTGAGAACGATTATATCTCCATTATTATTCAAAGCAAAAGATTTTTCAACCCGCAACTGTGGTACATCTGGCCTAGAATCCTCTTTATACTCATAATCTGGGTTTTCTCCTCTCTCTTTGTAATAAGTTGTTGCGTTTTGGGTGACGCATATTGAGGAAAATGGTTGTAAAAGAGTTCCTCTGGGGAAAATTATACGACTTTGTTCATTCAATCTTTTCCATGGAGTATCAGTGAGATACCATTTTGATATATCTATCGTGTAGTTTGTTGGGTTGTATATGGTTACAAACTCATCATCTGTATTTTTATAGGCATATGAGTAAATCTCAGTGATCACTACTCTTTTTTCATTTTCAGATGGGAGAGATTTTTCTATGAATACCTTGTACTCTACCATGTTATTACTCTCATTGAATTCAAAAACATTGTTCTCTTTATCAACAACGATGTAGATTTTATGATAGCCTTCCTCTATTCTTTTTGTATCCCACTCTACAGAGGGGTATTTCGGATGTTTGGTGATATTGTTATAATGTTTATAACCGATGATGTTTGTTTTATTTAAGCCATCGCAGTAAAATGTTACATTAAAATTCGTAGCATTTTCAGTGCCCATGTTCTTAACCTTTGCTTTTATTTTTGCTATTTCTCCCTCTTTGAGTAGGTTAGTGTAATTTTTATCTCTTATCAAGGAGATATTATAAACTATGAGGTCAGGTATTTTTAATTCCATAGTGATAGTGAGATTGTGAAATACGGAGATATCGTTCTCACAAATACTGGAAACATTAAATGAAAAAACATATGAGTAAAGATTTTGGAAATTAGGATGTATTTCTATACCAGTTAAAACTTCTTCACCGGGGTTTAGATAAATTCTATTTTTTCCTAAAATGTATGACCAGTTTCTAGGTAAATTTTTAAGATCTATAGATATATACTCTGGCAAAGTCCCTGTATTACTA
>JAGGYP010000082.1 GCA_021162485.1 Thermoplasmata archaeon | reverse complement strand
GTTTACATCCACTACTTTTCCATTGAACTGTTTTGATAATTTATTGATTAATGCTCTGAAACTCTCTCTATTCAAAATTTTCTGCATCAGAACTAGTACCTTCTTTTTATCAAGAGATAAACCTTTCTCCTCTACATCCTTTATTTTCTTCATCACAATACTACTTTTTACCTGAACTGTAGCAGTTACAGAAGAAACTAGAAGAACTATGATGGAAACAGCTATAAGTGGTGATAGTTTTCTCATCAACATTTTAATTCTCAAATTATTATAATAAAAATAGAAATATATAAATTTTTCTCTATAAATAATTTTATCCTTCATGAACAGGTGAGCGCCAGTCTAAACCAGGGGTTCTAACTCCCACCTTTGGAATCAAAGGCATCCTTCGTTTATGTTGACTCAAAACCCTTTTTCTTCTCACCCCTTCCACAATCTCTTTATCAATGCCAAGCTCCTCGGATATCTCATTTACATCCATTTTTAATTCTAAACCGTACAGTATCTTATCCAATGTCTCATAGTTCAACCCTATCTCCTTCTCATCAGTCTGACACTTCCACAAACCAGCAGTTGGAGGTTTCTTTACAATATCCTCAGGAATGTCTAAAAATCTAGCTAGTTGAAAAACCTGTGTCTTATAAAGATCAGCTAAAGGCTGAATATCCACTCCACCATCACCATACTTGGTAAAATATCCTATAAGCATCTCTGATTTATTCGACGTACCACAAACCAGACTCCTAGTCATATTTGCGTATTCAAACAACAAAATCATTCTAACACGAGCCTTTATATTGCCCAGAGCAACCTTATCAGGCTCAACAATACAGGATCTCCTTATCTCCTCTACCAGATGAGTGATATTTTTTTCTTTACATACTAAATCAAATTTTTTCACTAAAACATCCTTATGCCTTGTATCCTCAATAGGTGTTGAATCATCTGGTAAAAAAATACAGGTCACATTATCTCTGCCAAGCGCCCTTTTACAAAGAATTGACACCACTGCAGAGTCCACACCACCAGATAAACCAATCACTACATTTTTTAAACCAGCATTGTGCACATATGTTTTAATAAAATCCTCTATGACAGCAGCAACCTCTTTTGGATCAACGGTAAGATCCATATCCAAAACACTTCACCATCCAGCTTTGTTTTTATTATCAAAATGCAAAAAGTTGTTGATATATTCTTTCATTTAACAAAAAATAAATATCAGATGAATATACACTAAAAATACCTATCTTTAAAAGCCGGGATAAAAAATGAAAATAGCTCTAATATCTGCTAGACCTAAGATAGCAGACAAAAAAGCAAACATAGAAAAAATCAAAGCATATGTTAAAAAAACAGATGCAGATCTTTACATATTTGGCGAGCTGTTTTTAACTGGCTATAGCTGCAAAGATGAGCTCCGATCCCTTGCCGAAACAATAAACGGCGAATCTTTAAAAAAGCTAAAAAAAATAGCCAAGGAAAAAAACAGTTATATAATATTTGGCATGCCCTTGTTAGATGAGAAAATCAAGGGTCTTATATACAATGCAGCAATACTGGTTCACCCAGATGGAAAAATAGATGTGTACAAAAAATGGTTCCTACCAACATTTGGACCCTTTGAAGAAAAAATATTTTTTGACGAAGGAGATAATCTACCCGTATTTGAGACAAAACATGGCAGGATAGGTATACTCATCTGCTATGACCTCTATTTCCCAGAGATATGCAAAGCCTATTCTCTACAAGGCGCTGATATAATCATATGCATCTCTGCATCACCCAATGTAACTAGAAAATATTTTGAAACCCTGCTACCTGCTAGAGCTATAGAAAACACAACTTTTATGGTATATTGTAACATTTTTGGAACACAAGAAGACCTTGTATTCTGGGGTGGCTCACAAGCATATGATCCACTGGGTAGGCTAATTGCAAAGGCTCCATATTTCAAAGAGAGTATAATAGAATGCAATCTCGATCTAAAAATGATTAAAACAGCAAGGGCACAAAGACCTGTTCTAAGAGATATAAAGGCAGAGATATACAATGATCTATACAAAATGGCAAGAAAAGTTTATTCAGAACATGAAAAAATACTAAAAAAGATAAAAGAGTTCCATGGTCATCTTGGCCCCTATGCTGTTATAGGATGGAAAGCTGGATTATTAGCAAATGAACTTTTAGGCTCAAAAGATGGTATAAAAGGCATAAAAGCAACAGTATATACTGGCAAAACACCTTATTCCTGCATGGTAGATGGTTTGCAGCTTTCGTCAAACTGTACATATGGTAAAAGAAACATCGAAATAGTGGACAAAAATCTTCTAAGGATAGAGTTTAAATCTAAAAAAGACTACTTGGTATTAGAGGTGAAAGAAGAAGTTAAAAAATATCTGGATAAGAATATGACCAGGGGAAACGAGGAAAAACTAGCTTATGATATCTTAATAATGCCAAACAAAGATGTTTTTGATATAAAAACGAAATAGGGCGGTAAATCCATGCAACTTGATCTAAAAAAGTTGTTACAAGAGTATAAAAAAGGAAAAATTTCTGCTGAAGAGATAGAGAAAAAAATAAGGCAAGAGAAAATCCTCTTTGTAAAAAGGCATACAGTAATTGATCTAGAAAGAGATTATAGATGTGGAATACCAGAAGTGATACTAGGTGAAGGAAAAAAAGATGAGCAGATAATAGATATAACAAAAGATTTGCTTAAGAAGAGGAAAAAGGTTATTATCACAAGAACTAGAAAAAACCTGGTAAAGAAGCTAAAGAAAACATTTTCAGATAAATACAACATTGATTTTTCCGATATAGCAAAAATATGTGTGATAAAAGATAAAAAGCTAAAAGAGAAAAAAGAAAAAATAATAGTTGGTATAATAACCGCTGGGACATCAGATATCCCTGTTGCAGAAGAAGCTAGGGTAATAGTAGAAGAGCTTGGGTTTAAAACTATAAAAGCATATGATGTAGGAGTTGCAGGTATACACAGGCTTTTAGACCCTCTAAAAGAAATGATTGAAAAAGGAGTGAAAATATTTATTGTTGCTGCTGGTAGAGAGGGGACATTACCTGGATTGGTTGCGGGCATGGTTGATGGCATAGTAATTGGCGTACCTGTTTCAACTGGTTATGGCTATGGAGGCAGGGGAGAAGCAGCTCTTAAAACAATGCTTCAATCATGTGCACCCATCGCTGTAGTAAACATAGATGCAGGATTTGTAGCTGGTGTTTTAGCTGTCAAAATCGCAAAAATTGTGAGAGATGCAGAAAAATAAAAATGTTCTTAAACAGTTATTCTAATTCCACATCGCAAAGAGCTACTATTTAGGGAGAGGAAATAAAAATTACAAGAAATAAACATGTTCATGATGAACAACTGATTAAAAAACTAGAGTTAATGGCAGTTAAGGTTAGAAAACATATTTTGACTATGCTACATGAAGCTAGATCTGGCCATACCGGTGGCTCTCTCTCCGCGGTTGATGCAATTGTAGCCTTGTATTTTCACCATATGAGACATAATCCAAGTAATCCCAGAGACCCTAATAGAGACAGATTTATCCTTAGCAAAGGCCATGCGGTTCCAGCGCTTTATGCTGCACTTGCAGAGTGTGGCTATTTTGACATAAAAGAGCTACTAACTTTAAGGAAGATTAACTCTAGACTGCAGGGGCATCCAGCAAATACAAAAACACCTGGCATAGAAGTATCCACAGGTTCCCTGGGTCAGGGTCTATCATTTGGCATAGGCGTGGCGCTCGCTGGGAAGTTAGATAGAAAAGATTACAATGTATATGTCATGGTTGGTGATGGGGAAACAGATGAAGGGCAAATATGGGAAGCGGCAGCTGCTGCATCTCATTATAAGCTAGACAATCTAACTGCTTTACTCGATAGAAATAGATTACAAATCGATGGTTTTACCGAGGATGTAATGTCATTAGAGGTTGTTAGCGAAAGATGGAGAGCATTTGGCTGGAATGTGATAGAAATAGACGGGCATAACATGAGAGAAATATTAGATGCACTCCACAAAGCCGATGCTCATAAAAAACAACCTACAATGATAATTCTCCACACGGTAAAAGGAAAAGGTGTGTCCTTCATGGAAAACAAGGCAGAATATCATGGAGTGGCACCGACTGATGAGGAATATGAAAAAGCTATGAAGGAGTTAAACGACCTAGAGAAAAAGATACATGAAAAATATGAGAAGAGGAAAGAATAAGTTATGGGAAAGCTTATTAACCCCCGAGACGTCTATGGCGACACACTAATAGAGCTTGGTGAGAGCAATCCAAATATAGTTGCTCTTGATGCTGATCTTTCAAAATCAACAAAGACTTACAAATTTTGCTATAGATTTCCAAATAGATTCTTTAACATGGGAATAGCAGAGGCAAATATGATATCAGTAGCTGCTGGCTTAGCATCATGTGGAAAAATACCTTTTGTAAGCACATTCGCAGTGTTTGTCCCAGGAAGAACATATGACCAGATAAGAATGAGTGTAGCCTACTCAGATATGAATGTAAAACTTTTCTCAACACATGCAGGTGTAAGCGTTGGCAAAGACGGAGTTAGCCACCAAATGCTCGAAGATCTGGCACTCATGAGAGTATTACCAAACATGAAAATATTCATACCAAGCGACCCTGTTATTACAAAAAAGATTGTTTACATAATGGCTGAAAATAGGGGGCCAATGTACTCCAGAGTTGGAAGAGAACCCATGGAAGTAATATATGATGAAAAAGAACTTGGAGATCTAAAGATTGGAAAAATGTTGGACATAAAAGATGGAGACGATATAGCAATAATAGCCTGTGGCACAATGGTAAAAAATGCAATAGAAGCAGGCAGAGAATTGGAAAAAAAAGGCTTTTCTACAAACATTGTAGATGTATGGAATTTAAAACCTTTTGATAATAACATGGTGGATAAAATAGCAAGAAAGGTAAATGTTATAATAACTGTAGAAGAACACTCCATAATTGGCGGTTTAGGCAGTGCCGTAGCTGAAAGACTAAGTGAAAAAGGATACAAGGGTAAATTTAGGAGAATAGGAATAAAGGATACGTTTTGTGAATCTGGAGATCCAAAAGATCTACTAGAGAAATATGAGTTAACTGCAAAACATATAGTAAGCCAGGCTGAGGAAATGGTTTAACAAAAAATTTTGTATAAAAAATACAAAATCTTTTTACCTAGTACTTATATTTCTATTTTGAGGTGAAAGAGGGATGTGGGATTATTACATATCACTTTTCCTAACTGTGGTTATGACAGGTTTATCCGCTTTACTCTTATTAGTATCAACAGTTTCAAGCTATAGATTGAGAAATACAAAACTTGCCCTGATAAGTATAGCCTTCACATGTTTCCTCGTAAAAGGTCTTATCCTCTGTTTACAAATGCTGTTTCACTTCCAAATAATACAACAGAATAACATAGTACTAGTATTCGATCTTATCATAATCACTGCTCTTTATTTTGCAGCCATAAAAGATTAAGGGTTTTTTAGGATGATTAGAAGAAGAGAGAAGGATGCATTAGAACTCGAGACAAGGAGAAAAATCTATAGATGCATCACAAAATTTCCTGGTTTGCATGAGAGGGAACTAGCTAAAAAACTAGAGATGCCTCTTAGCACCCTGGTTTATCATCTACATTATCTAGAGAAAAGAGATCTTATTATGGCTAAAGAAGATGGCAGATATACAAGATATTATCCAACTAAAAAAATTGGAGCAAGAGCAAAAGAAATAATGTCTCTTCTAAGGCAAAAGATGCCAAGGAGAATCATTATGTTTTTACTTTTACATCCAAATGCATATCATAGAGAGATCTGCGAAGAAGTAGATATTGCTCCTTCTACAACTTCTTTTCATCTTAAAAAACTTGTTGAAACAAATATTGCTAAAAAAGTTACAATTGGAAAGGAAACAATGTATGTTATAAACGAACCTGAGGCCGTTTCTGATCTCTTAATCACCTACAAAGAAAGCTTCTTAGACTCTGCTGTTGACAGATTCGCAGACACATGGCTTAAATTTGGTCCCCAATACATTAAGAAAAAAACAGAGAAAAAAGATGAAGAAAAAGGGAGATTTCTCTAATACGTTTTCCTAAACATTCCAAAGGATGCCATAACTATTACTATTACTCCACAAAATATTGCTATCGCAACATATTGCATTAGTATTTCTGGTTCTATAGAAAATGAGAGTATTCTTATAACATGCTTACTAAAGTGGGGGATACTCACCAGTATCTGAGCACCATTTTTACCTAGGAACAAACCATATTCCACATTTGATCCATCATCTGTTGGATCCAGGACATCAAAGATATCGTCCGCCATATCAATGGGTTTATTATCATATGTTATGTTTATCTTATCAAGGTTTTTGAAAATACTCTTGTCAGTGTTTATAACTATTGTTTTACCCTGTGTGTTTTTTCCATCTACGACAAGTAAAATCTCACTTGGTGATGCGTTTACATCTATGGATATACTGCTATCATAAATCATGCTATCATCTTCGTAAACACCGCTCTCGTTTCGTATGCTTGTCTCAGCACCTACTTTTCCCTCGAGTATTGCTTTGTCAATCAACTCTCTAGCCTCTGCAAGGTCGCTTTCAAATTCTCTCGCTAGCCCTGTTATTCTAAACAACATGTTACCTTTTGCTGTTACCACACTATTCTCTAACTCAAGATCATTTGTACTCAGTATGGAGGCAGAGAAATTATCTGCCGAGCTAATGTTCACCAGGTTTTTATCCAGGGTTAGACTATATTCATTTGAAAAGGAAAATATTATATCATTGCCTGATAAAATCTTGAGATAACCTGTTGGGTTATCATGAACTACTACTTCATAACTTTCTCCTGGCCCAGTAATTATCAGCTCTGAGCCACTGCTTTTTATAGATTCAAACAAGGCATTTGAATATATGACATCAAAAAGAACTCTGTCCTTTACAGAATAAGATAAGATGCTTCCATTCTGGATTCTAAAAGATACATAATCACCTGTTATCTCACCTGTGTTTCTATTTACATCAAACTTTCCAAACTGAGCATATATCCAGACATCTGCTGGTGGAGGAGTTTCTCTTTCGAGAGAAAAATCTTTTGTAACACTATCTCCTGTTACGGTAACTGTATCAGTTGCAGGTTTGTAACCGTCTTTGCTCACTGTGATCATGTACATTGAAAAATATGCCTTTAACTGGAGTTGATAAGAGCCATCTAAGCTGGTTGTCGTAGTATAGGATTTAAACGCCTCCAAACCTAGCTCGCTTAAATCTTCACTTTGTAAAACACCTTTTACAGTAACAGTAGCATAGGCTACAGGGTTACCATCGCTATCAAACACCTTACCAGATATTGTTATACTTTGCACATCAGCTGCACATGCAAATGTAGCTAGAACTACAGGTGAAAAAAGAATCAGTAAAGATACAACTAAGATTGTTACCTTCCTATCTCTAACCATATATGATGAGATGATAAACTATGCTATTTATAAATTTTATAGTACAAACATCGAATAATCATTGAGATACGCCTGATAGGATCTTAAAAATAACGACAAATTTTGACTGTAATACTATCGTTGTATCAGTTTTTTATCTCTTGCTTACAATTGTAATAATATCCTCATCTTCCAAAACATGGTCAAGACCAACTCTTTGCCCCGGATACTTTGCTGATTTGCCCCATACAAGTGCGTATTTAAATTTGTTGACAAAATCTCTATGTAAGTTCTTGCAAACATCTTCTACTATGGCTCCTTTTTTCAAAATCATTGGTCTGGTGTAATCCACCTCTCCATCCACTGGTTTTAAATATATGCGTATAAGATTTAACTCATTGAAAATCTCTTTTCTAAGCAAATCCAAGTTTATTTTTTCCTTTGCAGAAATAGGTATAACCTCCCAATGTTTACCGTTTAATATTATCTCATGTTCTATATTTCTATCATTCACTAGATCTATCTTGTTAGCTACTGCTATCGCCTTTACATAGGCTCTATTTTTTGCTAGATAATCTATCAGTTGATCTTCTGTTATCTCTTCTTTTATTATGACATCTGCGTTGATATAATACTCTGAAACTATTGCTTTTACTGTCCTATCTGATATTTTCAAATTAACGGTTTTTGAAATATTTATGCCGCCTTCGCTTTTTGGAACTATTTTTATATCTGGGGGTTTTTCATTCAATCTTATCCCCGCAGCGTATAATTCTTTTATTATCTCATCCAACTGGCTAGGGATATCATTTGGATCTATCATTATAAGAGCAAGATCAACATTTCTAATAGCTGAGAGTATCTCCCTTCCTCTGCCTCTGCCAACAGATGCCCCTCTTATAATACCGGGGAGATCCAGGATTTGGATGCTAGCTCCATTATATCTCATCATACCTGGTATTACCTTTATAGTTGTAAAATCATAATCTGCAACCTTTGTCTCTACTCCTGTTAGCTCTTTTAATAAAGTGCTTTTACCAACATTTGGAAAACCTAAAATTGCTACGGTAGCATCTCCTGATTTTTTTATAAGAAAACCTTTTCCACCACCTTTTCTAGATTTTCCTCTCTCCAATAGTTCTCTCAACTGGGCAAGTTTAGCTTTGAGTTTTCCAATATGATGCTCTGTTGCCTTATTATATTGTGTATTAAGAATTTCTTCTTCTATTTGTTTTATTTGTTTTTCAATGTCTGATATAGATTTCATTTTTCTAACCAATAATCATTAAAAAATTTGTAAAAGTTATGGTACTATATGTGTTCCAGTTTTTTCTTTTAAAGCCTCCCATGCTTTTTCTATGTGAGAAATTATAACTTTTTTTCCTCCACTTTCTAAAAACCTGATTGCTGCCAATACCTTTGGACCCATGCTACCTGGTGGAAAATGACCCTGAGCATAATATTTTTTAATTTCATCTAACCTAACCTTGTCCAAAGGTTTTTGTTTTTCTGTACCATAGTTCAAATATACTTTTTCAACATCAGTGAGTATGAAAAGCAAATCCGCATTTATCGCCTCCGCTAATCTCTCTGCAGATAAATCTTTATCCACTACTGCCTCTAACCCATCTAAACCCCAGTTTTCTTTCTCAATTACTGGTAAACCTCCCCCGCCAGCTGCTATCACAACTATTCCATCTTCGATCATCCTCTTTATAATATCGGCCTCAACTATTCTAAGAGGATCTGGCGACGGAACTAGTATCCTCCAACCTTCTTTTTCTTTGATTAAAGGGTAACCTTGTCTTAATAATTCCAAGGCTCTTTTTTCACTATAATGAGGACCTATTGGCTTAGTTGGGTTTTTAAAAGCAGGGTCATCTTTGTTAACATAAACCTGTGTTATTATAGTAACCACTGGTTTGTCAATTCCTTCTTTTCTTAGCGCATTATACAAACATTGCTGTATCATGTAACCAATTAAACCCTGGCTTTCTGCTACACAAATACCCAGAGGCATTGGAGGTGTTATATCCTTAGCCATCTCATTTTGTATGAGAATACTACCAACCTGGGGACCATTTCCATGAGTTAAAACTATCTCCCAACCTTCCTTAATGATCCTAGTCAATATTTTAGAGACCTCTCTTGTATTTGCAAATTGCTCATATATGGTACCTTTCTGAGATGGTTTAATCAGAGCATTTCCACCTAGCGCAACTACTGCTCTCTTTGTCATAGAAGATGTAAAACAACATTTAAATATAAAAAATCAACCGTTCTCGATTTTCAATATCTTTATAACATCTATTTTAATTTTTAGTAAGGGGTTTTCTATGAAATCTTCGAAGTACAAATTAGCAGCCTTTGACATGGATGGTACCCTATTGCACAAGAGAAGTATATTTGTTGTAGCAGAAGAAATCGGTATAATAGACGATGTTACGAAGATAATAGAAAGCGATATATTCAATTTTGAAAAAACTGTAAGGATAGCGAAATTGTTAAAGGGTATAAAGAAACATGATTTTATGAAAATTGTGGATACGATTCCATTTAATAAGGGTGTAGAAGAATTAATAGAGAAGCTTAAAGAATATGGTATAAAAACAGCTATAATAAGTGCTGGCTACAATCTTGCTTCTGAGGTTGTCAAAAACAAATTAGGTATGGATTTGGCCTTATCCAACAAGTTAAAAGTAGATAAAAACGGTGTTTTAACTGGCGAGGTTGAAATATATAATAAAAATATTGTTAGAAGGAAAAACCACTGCAGGTCTTATTCTATCTGTAAAAGTGATGCACTCAGAGATCTCTGTAACAAACTAGGTATCTCTATTGATGAAACCTTGAGTATTGGGGATGGCCCAGTTGATATTTACATGCTAAAAAAATCTGGTTTAAGTTTTGCTTACAGGGCGCCTCCAGAGGTCCAAAAGGTTGCAGATATCAAAATCGATAACATATTAGATGTAATAGATTATATTTAAGTTTGGAGGTGCAAAAAATTCAACACAATTCTGAGCGTGCTAGACTTGTTAAAGAACTAAAAAAAGAGGGATATATAAGAACTCCAGAGGTTGAAAAAGCATTTCTTGAAACACCCAGAGAGAACTTTGTTCCTGATCATCTAAAAAAATCTGCTTATCTGGACACTCCCCTTGAGATAGGTTTTGGACAAACTATTTCAGCGCCACATATGGTTGCGATAATGTGTGAAGCACTTGTTTTAAAAAAAGGGCAAAAGGTGCTAGAGATTGGATCAGGCTCTGGTTACCATGCCGCGATAGTATCAAAAATTATTGGTGAGAAAGGCAAAGTATATAGTGTTGAGAGAATAAAAGAGCTTGCAGATATGGCGAGAGAGAACATTAGGAAGACTGGTATAAAAAATGTGGAAATCTTTGTAGGTGATGGTTCTCTCGGCTTAGAAAAATTTGCACCCTACGATAGAATATATGTAACATGTGCAGCACCAGATATCCCAAAACCATTAATAGACCAACTAAAAGATCCTGGGCTACTTTTGATACCTGTGGGTCGTTACTATTGTGATCTCATACTACTTAAGAAAGAAAATGGTAAGATTTCTACTAAAAATTTAGGTGAATGTGCTTTTGTTCCACTGGTTGGAAAATATGGATTTTAATCTATAGCTTGTAGCCAATCTTTCTAAGAAAATCTTTCCTCCACTTTATATCGTTTTCATTTTCTATGCCTTTTGGTATAAACCCATCTATCACTCCTAGTATGCCTCTACCGGTTTCGCCTCTATTATCTGCCTCTGCAATTATAACCCTAGTTGGATTTGCTGTAGCGCAGAATATTGAACAAACCTCTGGTACTTGCTTGATTGCATTTAAAACATTTATTGGATAACAATCCTTCATAAATATTATAAAAGTATGACCTGCACTTATTTTCTCAGCATTTTTAACAGCAAGCTTTTTCATCTCCTCATCATTACCTTCGACTCTAATCTTACATGCACCACTAGCTTCACAGAATGCTATGCCAAATTTTGCATTTGGATTAGAGTTTACCATGGTTTCGTAAAGATCTTCTACTGTTTTTATGAAATGAGTCTGGCCGAGAATAAAATTTATCTCATCTGGCTTCTCAATATCCACAATCTTTATTCTGATGTCTTCCATCTTTTTTCTTACCCCCATATGTTTCAATTTAAAAATGAAGAAATAACTATATAAATTGTGTCAAAGTCAAAAAATATAGAAAGTGGGAAAGAGGGGTTAGTTTTATTTAACCTTAGTTTTTAACAAGGTGGTTGTGCCTTGGGGAACAGCAAAAATAGTGGCATCTTTGCCTGCTATGTCGAATGCTTTTTTTAGCGCATCATCTAGATCTTTTGCATGTTTGAATCTAAATGTTTCTTCTACCTCTGTTTTATCCATTGATGAGACAAAGATAACTTCATGGTTCTCAATGGCTTTTAGATGGTAGTATGTCTTGTGTGCACCCATGACAAAGGATTGTTTCAGTTTTTCTTCTACTTCTTTTGCTGTTTTATACTTTTTCATCCACTCATAATAAATCTCATTACCATGTCCGTTTTTACATTCTGCAACTAGTATTATTACACCATTTTCTTTGGTAACTGGTAACACTGTGTGCAGTGCCTTGTATGCTTGATACAAGTCCAAATCATGTGGGTGTCCACTAGCAGCTGATATTACTATGTCTGCTTTTTGATCAACATTTATTTTATACATCTCGTCAACAAGTTTTGCTCCTGCGTCTAAAACTAGGTCAGGGTTTCCTGCCCAGGCACCTACTATTCTTTGTCTAGAGTTTAAAACAACATTTAATGCAAAATCGCAGCCGGCTAGATGCATGGCTTCGTTCATCTCCTGATGTACAGGGTTTTCTTTTAACACGCCAGCCCTTGCATTCTCATCAAACATCATTTTATGGTTGTTATGAATAGTTCTGCTTGATGATATACCTGGCAGTATGCTTTTTCTTGTACCACCGTATCCTGCGAAATAATGGTACTCAATGTCACCTAGTATAACTTTGATGTCAGCCTCTACATATTCTCTTAAAACCTCTATCTCGTTGCCAAATTTACTCTTGCCAACTGTATAGAATTCGCCGTTTACATAATCATTTGATATTACTCGATAGTTTCTGAAAACCTTGTCTCCTACGATTTCTCTTTTCATTTCATCTGATGGTGGTTTATGTGTTCCGTTTGCAACTATTATTACAATATTTGAATCTCTAACATTTGCATGCTGTAGTTCCTCTAAAACAGGTGGTAATAATGTTTTTGTTGGACAGGGTCTAGTATAATCATCAACAAGTATGGCAACCTTATCATATTCTGTAGCGATTTGAGAAAGCCTGTCTGTGCCTATGGGGTTAAAAAGAGCGTTTCTAATTATAACCTCTGGCCTATCTGGCTGTATTATCTCCTTGGGCAAAATAACTTTTTGTAAGTTTCTATCTGGGATGTCTATTGGTATTGTTCCTCTACCATAAGGGAGTTGTACTTGCATTATTGTTTTCTATCACCTGCAATAGAAAATATAAATATAAATTTTTATGCTGATTTCTTTTCTTTTACGTAGAATTTGCTCCATCTGATTCTTCTGGGTACTCTCTTTAGTTTTAACATGTTTTTCTGACATTTAGTGCTGCAGAAAAAGTATATGGTTCCATCTTTTCTAACGTACATTTTACCTGTGCCTGGTTCGATTTCGTTTTTACAAAATGAACATATCCTTCTTTCTACCATATTTCATCTCTCTACTTCTTCCTAATTTTACGAACCTCTCTCTGTGTTTCTAATAACATTAGTATATCGCCAAGCTGTACTGGTCCCATGACATTTCTAGTAATGATTTTTCCCTTATCTGGTCCATCTAGTACTCTCAGTTTAACCTGAGTTGCCTCTCCAGCCATTCCTGTTCTGCCAACTATTTCCACAACCTCACAGGGTATGCTATCATCTACCATAAAATATCACTCTAGGTTTGCTTCTTCTCTTCTCCTATTTTCTTAACAATATTGTCTAATAAATTTTTTGATTCTTTGTCTATTTCTATTATTCCAACAGATGCTGCTGAGACATCTAGACCAGCTGCTCTGCCAAGTTCTGCCTTGCTTGACACATAGGTGTAAGGTATGTTTTTCTCCTCACAGAGTATTGGCATATGTGCAAGTATTTCCTCTGGTGAGACATCCTCAGCCATTACTACTAGTTTTGCTTCTCCTCTCTCTACGCGTTTTGTAGTCTCGTTTGTACCTTTGCATATTTTTCCAGTTGCTCTTGCCTTTTCAACAATCTCATATGCTAGGTTTTCCAAATCCTTTGATGGTTTAAATTTTACATATATTGGCATATATTTTTGGCCTCCTTCTCTTATTGAGAATTCATAGCCTTTTCTCTAAGATGTAAAACTTGGAATGCAAGAGTTATATAAAAACTTTTCACCTACTCTAACCCATTTTTGGTTATATGAAATATTGCCTCCTTGCCTTCTGGCTGAGACCTGTGTTTCATAATGACTGCTTTTCTTTTTCCCTTACCAATCCTCTCCAACTTTACAATAGTCTTCGCTATATGCTCTATGCCTCTCCCTGCAAAGGGTCTAAAATCTCCATCCTCAGCTGTATACACCTGACTAGTGATTATAACATATAGATTCTTCCTCCTTGCAAGAAGTTGTAAAGTGGTCAATTGCCTAACCAATGATCTATTGGCGCCTTCTTCATCATCCTCTATCATTATTCGATAAAACATATTGATGGTATCTACAACTATAAGCCCAATATTTTTTATTCTAGAGAGATTTAACACCATTTTTTCTTGTTCTAAAAAGGAAGAAGGATTAAAGAATATCGTATTTGAAAGGATTTTATTATAATCAATATTCTCACATATCTGAACAAATCTCTCCATTGAAACACCTTCTGCATCAACATAAGCAACTTTGCCAATATTATTTAACACACATTCTCTTGCTGTCTGAATACAAATATTTGTTTTGCCACTACCTGCCTCACCATAAAATTCAGTGATTATACCACTTTCTAATCCTCCACCTAACAAATCATCTAAAGGTTTACAGTTTATCCTTAGCTTTTTAATATCATTTTTTTGCACAGTAAATGTCAGCATATTCTAAAATTAAAAACTTTCTGAGGAAAAATTAAATAAAAAATAAAATAGATTACAAAAAATGGATGGGATGTAAAAAATGAAAGTGAGTTTAGGTAGGAACATAAGCTATGGACTGCTGTTTTTTATCCTAGTTGGTATCGTAAGCGGTTTGGGAATCTTATTAAACATTTTAATGTCCCCAACACCCTCTGGCAATGATCCCAGTGCAGCTTTTTCCATGATATTCCAAGTTATGGGTAACCTGCTTACAATTCCTATCGTTGCTACCATATTAGCATTAATCGTTGGTATTTTACAAGGTAAACTTGCTATGAATAAGAAGGATGCTCTAATATCCGGCGCAGTAACAGGTGCAATAGGGACAATACTACTTCTATTTATAATAATAGGCTTATTATATGTAACATTTACAATAAAAGGCGGAACAGCTACAGCATCAAATGCTGAGTTCGATGTTGTAGGGGCAATTAAGCAGTTTATATTGACATTGGTTCCTTCCGCGATACTTGGCTCAGTTTCAGCATTTTTGAGTATAACATACATATTCCCTGAAGAAGAGCTTGATGAAAAGGCGACTAAAGAAGAAACCACTATAACCACTCCACCCAGGAAAGAAGAGACAACTACCTCTCAGCAGAAGAAAATTTACAAATGTCCAAAATGTGGAGAAATTATAGAATATGATGAGAATCCCTGTCACAGTTGTGGAACCTATCTAAAATGGCCATAGATTCACTTCAAGCTTCTTAATAGTTCACAGGCTTTACAAATCTCCTGCGAAGTTGGTTCACCGCAAATCTTACATTTATTTAATTTAGCTGGTGGAAACTTTTGAATCAAAATATCTTTTATGCCATCATAGGATTTTACTATGCTGTGTCTAGTTCCTGGGTTAATATATTCTAACTCATCTAGAATATCTCTGAATTTTCCTCTTAGTGCATGAATAGAATATGGGCAGATTCCATCATAGAATTTTATGTTGTTGATTATCGCATAAAGTGTGACTTCTTTTTCAGGTATTACTCTAAGTGGTAAAATCCTTGGTATAAGACCGGGTTGTACCTTGATATGGGGGCCTAACCTAGCTAGTTTTTCTAAATCTCCATTGACAAAGTTCATAAGGATAGACTGAGAAAAATCATCCAAATTATGACCTGTTGCGATTTTGTTTAATTCTAGTTCTCTTGCCTTTTTATTTAAACAAAATCTCCTAAAGACACCACAATATGTGCATTCTCCAAGGTCTTTACTTTTGCTTACTATCTCATCCAAAGTGTAGCCTATAGTTTCTTTAAATGAAATTATATGATGCTCTACTTCTATCTCTTTGCAATTTTCTCTAGCGATTTTCAAACTCTTATCCCTATAGTCTTTAATGCCTTCATCTACTGAAATAGCAAAAAGATCTACATCTTTTCTTTTAGAAAAAATCTTTTTTAGCATAAATAAAGTTACAGTACTATCTTTTCC
Organism: Thermoplasmata archaeon; assembly: GCA_021162485.1. GTDB lineage: Archaea > Thermoplasmatota > E2 > DHVEG-1 > B8-G13 > B8-G13. The sequence goes on along the minus strand of JAGGYP010000082.1, from coordinate 911 downwards.
TCCTGACAAGGCAACACCTATTCTACTACCTGACTCTGTCTTGCCCTGTTTTTTTATTTCTTTCTTAACCCTTTTTTCAAAATACTCGATAAAGTGTTCTTTGCATAAATGGGTGCCATTGTATCTTATAAAAGTTATACTTGGTTTGTTGCATTTACTACATTTTTTAACCATAAATCTTAAAGTTAGATTAAAACAGACTTTATTAAATTATCTTTAGAAACCTTCTATGTCTATTTCAAATGAAATGATTGGATGCTCCAGTTCAAAAGCAGTTATTGTTTTAGGATGAATTTCTCCGAAAACACCGATCTTCTTGTTTTTAACAAATATGGATGCACATCTTCCTTTGATAAACGCTGGGTGATTCCTCTCTTCTGTTTTCCACTCAATACCAGCATCTCTAAATATAGCCTCTACCAATGCTTTGCAGTCTGAAAAACCTACCTTTGCATCTATTTGAGTAGCTGCTAGATGCCATCTGTTCTGAGCGTTTTCATCTGTAACTATACCTATTTCAAAAATCTTTTGTGGCAAAGGGTTATGTTTATTCTTACTCAATATTTTTAATAATGATGGAATCAAACTAGACCTGACTATAGAATATTCCTCCCCTACAGGGTTTTCTATTCTTACAGGTGGTTTGAGATTTAAACCCATTTTTTTGTATTCGTCATCTTCATTAGTCAAACTTAGTGTTACAACCTCGTTGAACCCTAGGCCAACTAAAATATTTCTAAGGATAGTATGAAACTCTTTATATTCCAGTTCTTTTCCAAATGTCATAGATTTTGGTAATTCTGTTTTAAACCTATCAAAACCATAACCAATTGCTACATCTTCTACAAGATCAATTTGATGCAAAATATCTGCACGCCATGCTGGAATATGAACTTGTATTTCATCTCCTT
>JAGGYP010000106.1 GCA_021162485.1 Thermoplasmata archaeon | reverse complement strand
TTATAGTAGGGCTGGAAAAAATGGAGTTTAAAAATAGGGATATAATTTCAATAAAAGATTTTTCTAGGGAGGAAATACTACATATAGTTAAAACAGCAAAAAAATTTATACCATTTGCTAGGGGGAAGAAATATAGTGATGTACTAAAGGGAAAAATTTTAACATCTCTATTCTTCGAACCTAGCACGAGAACGAGGTTAAGTTTTGAGAGTGCGATGCATAGATTAGGTGGAAGTGTAATAAGTGTAGCAGAGCCCACGACGTCATCGGTTAAAAAGGGTGAGACACTTTCGGACACAATTAGAATGGCAGATTCTTATAGTGATGTTATAGTGTTAAGACATTCCCAGGAAGGAGCAGCGCGACTGGCTGCAGAGTTTGCAGAGCATCCTGTTGTAAATGCTGGAGATGGGGCAGGTCATCATCCAACACAGTGTCTACTGGACTTGTTTACCATACTGAGTGAGAAGAAAAAGATAGATGGGTTAAACATAGTTTTACTTGGCGATCTAAAGTATGGTAGAACAGTCCATTCATTAGCATATGCGCTAGCATTATTTGGAGCTAATTTAACATTTGTCTCCCCAAAAACGTTAGAGATGCCAAGAGAAGTAGTAAAAGAGTGTAAAGATGTAGGGATAGAACCAAAATCAACAACAGTATTGGAAAAAGCAATCAAGGATGCAGATGTTTTGTATGTTACAAGAATACAAAAAGAGCGTTTTCCAGATCCAGAAGAGTACAGCAGAGTAGCTAGTAGTTATAGAGTAGATCTAAACTTGCTCTCTAAGGCTCCAAAAGATATGATAATTATGCATCCTTTGCCAAGGGTGGCAGAGATTGCACCAGAGGTGGATAAAACCCCAAATGCTGTATATTTCAAGCAAGCATTCAATGGGATACCAGTGAGAATGGCAATATTGTATTTGATACTAAGGGGGGAATAGATGAAAGAACTTAGAGTGCAACCAATAAAAAATGGCACTGTCATAGATCATATACCAGCAGGTATGGCGTTAAAAGTTCTTCACATATTGGGCATACCAGATAGAGGAATAGGATCAATTGTGAGCGTAGCAATGAATGTAAGAAGCAATGTGATGGGAAAGAAAGATATAGTGAAGGTAGAAGATAGAGAACTAGAGCCAAAAGAAGTTGATAAAATAGCTTTAATAGCGCCTAGAGCAACGATAAATATAATACGAGGTTATGAAGTTGTAGAGAAACACAGGGTTAAACTACCAAAAGAGGTTATAGGTATATTAAAATGTCCAAATCCTACATGCATATCAAATTCACGAGAACCAATAGAAAGCAGATTTATAGTGATCAGCGACAATCCACCAAGAGTTAGATGCTACTATTGCGAGAGAGAACCAGATGATATAGCATCAAGAATAATATAGCAAAATGTTACTTTCTTATCTCCTCAAGTATTTCTTTTGCTCTGTCTAACCTAACCTTTTTTTCCTCTACTATCTTTCTAGCAACAACATCTATTTCATCACCTTTTGCACCTGCCATTACTGCAATATTTTTTGCATGTAATGACATGTGACCACGTTGTATTCCCTCGACAGCTAATGCCCGAAGTGCTGCAAGGTTTTGTGCAAGACCAACACTCGCTATCACACATGCGAGCTCATTTGCATTTTTTACTCCCAAAATTTTTCTACATAGTTTCGCAAGAGGATTAACAGATGCAGCACCTCCAACAGTTCCAATTGCAAGAGGCAATTCTATCTCCCCAACAAGATCACCTTTTTCATTTTTCCAATACCTTGTCAAAGGTTTATATCTCCCATATCTTGCCGCATATGCATGTGCACCTGCTTCAACAGCTCTCCAATCATTACCAACTGCTATAACAACAGCATCTACTCCATTCATTATACCCTTGTTGTGTGTTGCAGCACGATACGGGTCAGCATCAGCAAACGCATATGCTTCTAGTATACCATCAACTACCTTACCACCACCTAAAGCATCTTTATCAAAAACAGCAGTAGCATATGCAAGCCTTTTATCAGCCAGATTAGAGATAATTCTCAACCTCACCTTTCCACCAGTTATCTCCTCTATCATTGAGGTAACAGCTTCACACATTGTATTAACAGCATTCGCACCCATAGCATCTTTTACATCCACAAGCAAATGAATTATCAACATTTCTCCAGCAGATGTTTTTATAACACTGGTTTCTAAATCCTTTGCGCCGCCACCCAGGCTTACTAAAACTTTATCCTGTTCATTGGCGATTTTCAAAATTTTCTCCTTTTGTTTTTTTACCGCAAGCATTGCATTTGCAAGTTTACTCTCACCTTTTATACCAACTACTTGGATCTGCCCGATCATTATAGACTCGCTAGCTTTAGCCTTAAATCCTCCTTTTACCCTAGCAACCTTTGCAGCATTACTCGCAGCAGCTACCACGCTACTCTCCTCTATAACCATAGGTATCAAATAATCCTTATCATTAATCAAAAAATTCACAGCTATACCCAAAGGCAAGTCAAATGTGCCTATAACATTCTCGATCATCATATCCGCGGTTTTTAGATCTAAACCAAGACCGGGCTTACCATTTACAAGCAAAAGTTTTTTTTCATCATCGCTAAGATTTGCAAAATCAGCAACAATTTTCAAACGTTCCTCTATTGGAAGTTTATAAAAACCAGAGATCCTAGATGTTTTAACTTTTTTAGACATTTTTACAACCTCTTTGTTTTCTGAGAGTAGAGATTGCCCATAGCGTTTTTAATGGTTTTGAATTTTTTACTTGTTAGCATCAAATTATATTTAATGTTCATAAAAACTGCCATTCCACCAGAAAACAACAATTTAGAACAACCATATACTAAAAGCTAGCCTAAGCATCAAAAAAGAGCACTCAAAAACATGGAAAACATAATTTAACAAAAGTATGTTTCTCGTAGAGATCAAAAAACTTCATATAAACTACGCTATAAAACCATACTCCAAACTCTTCACAGTTATCAGATGATAAAGTAAAAATATTTTTTTATTTTTTTACATTGCTTTCCCTTGTCTTAACAGCGATTCCATAGTTGAAAGAAAGCATTTCTATTCTGTTTAGTAAACATCTTCCAACTGCGAGCAGGTTATCATCCTTATCTACAATGAGACATTCATCTAATGGTCTCAACTGAGGATCACAGTCTATGACGAATTTAGAAAAAACATTTTTTCCATCTAGTATAAAATCCCTGCATTCATTTCCAACAACCACTCTTAAATTTGGAGGTTTAAAGAATTTATGTAGCCTCCTACCACCTGCTATTTTTAATGTAAATAATCCATCAGATGCACGCATAGAAAGTATATGCTCGTTGTTTGAATAAATATTTCTTATTTTTCCAGTGCTTTTTGATTTAACAATCTTTATTTCCCCCTTTAACAGGGGTTTGTCTGCATTTTTACCAAATTGCATACAGATAGTTGCTTTTACATGTTCCAAATCGAATTTTTTTTCCCATTTTTTTGATAAAGAGTTTTCTCTAAAAGCATCCTCCAGAGTAAGAATTTTTATGTTTTCCAAGAAATTCTTTAGTACCTTTTTGAGTACTAAGTTAGTTTCTTTATCAACTTTATTAGGCAATATTGATTGAGCTATAGGGTACATCTCATCTAATTCGATAGGAACTGGTCCCAATTTTGCATCTACTATAATACCAATTTCACTTGGAAGTTTTTGTAAGATGGATTTATAATATCTAGAATAAGGTTTTTTACTTTCAGGTAAAATCACAGCTTTGCTATATTTTATTTCATATCTACCAAAAAGTCTGTTATGATATCTATATATTATAGGTCTATGAATGGTATGTCTCCCTGTATAAAACAATGCTCTTTTTTTACTAATTGGTTCAAATAACTCAAGCCATTTCTTATATTTCTTCTTTTCTAAGACTCTCAAAGCATCCATTAAATAGGGGTTTGACGTGGCTTTTCTTTCAACTAATTCCCATAAATTACCATCCTTTATAGCTTGCTTGATTTTTTTTATCTCGTTAAAACTTATGTATAAGTTATGTTCAGCAAGAAGTCTGAAACGCGATTTTTTATCCATTGATTTAACTTCTTTTGCAGTATACTTACTACAGATAGGACAACTACACGGGAGTTCATCAAGTTCATCAAGTTTTAAAGTGCCCCAAGGCATAATTAATCTATCATCATCTGCATATTTTGCATAGGCTGAAGAATCAAAAAAATCACAACCCAAGGCAACAGCCAAGGGAAATATAATGGGATGTCCAGCCCCAAACAGATGCACAGGTTTAGAAGGATCTAAACCCATTTTAGATGAAACTATAACTTCAACAAGCTTGTCATACTGCTGATTCTCCATTAGAGGAACTACGCCTCCTATTGGGTAGAAATCATTGTCTAATTTGCTAATCTCCTCCGCACATGTTTTTCTCAAATTTGGATAAATAGAACCCTGGACAGTACAAGCTAAAAGCATTTTGCCCTTAAACTCAGTACTCTCTCTTGCTCTCCTTATTGTTTCTTCCACATTTTTTTTAGCAGTTTCATATTTCTCATCCGGCAACGTAAAAACATCCAATATGGTACCTATATCAGCACCTATATCTCTTTGAAATTTTACTATCTCAACAGGATCCACATCTACTCTTCCATAGACATAGGATTGAAATGTTCCAGAATCAGTCATAATAGGCTCATCGAAATCTACAAGTTTATGAATGCCATCTGTTAGAGCTTTTTCTTTTAACCCATCGTTTTTGTAAATGATGTACGAGTTTGTTATAATCATCTGAGCACGAAACTTATTTTTCATCTCCTTTGGAGTAATAATGATTTTATTTGGATTAATAACAGGCAACAGAGTAGGCGTTTCTATATTACCGTGCTTGGTTTTTAGATTGCAAATCCTCCCAGCGCAGTCCCTATTTTTAATCTCAAACTCCACCACAATTAGCACACCATTTTTTATTTTATAATAAAATAACTTTTACAATGCTGCTCGAGATTAAAGCCTTTTCTTAATTTTAATATTGTCCTATGCTCTCTCTTTATTAATTAAGTATAATAGCTTGATATAATAAAGTTAAATAATATAAAGAATATTATGTGTTCATCTTTAAAAATTTAAAATATTATAAATTATCGATAAATTTATAAATTATTATACATATACATACTAAATAGAATTAAAAAAACCTTGTTTATGGGGGTTAAAAATAAAAAATGAGAAAAATAAGCAAAAAAATAGCAATATGCCTAGCAGCAATATTTTTAGTATCTGCACTCGTACCAGCCACAACCAGTACAACTCTAAAAGTTGAAAAGAAAACACTCCTACGGGATAAACTAGTAGAGGTAGAGTTTTCTTTCTTTAGAGCAAATGGTATAATAGATACTATAACAGAAAAATTAACACAACAACAAGCGGAGAAATTAGCTAGTTTAATAGAAAGTTTCAACACTGCTTTATCAAAAGCAAATAGTAAAAAACAAGCTAGAGAGATATTTGATGATTTCCTTGGACAGTTAAAAATATTTGGTTTTATATCAGATGCTATACACGGAATGCTATGCTGGACAAGGGATTTCATAACAGGTGGTCTACCTCCACTCATGCCTGGCTTGTTACCACCAAAGACAGTCTGGCATTTAGGAAGTTTTATACAAAGTTTTGGTGCAGGTAGAGTAGACATACCATACTATGGAAGTAGAATCTCATCTAAGGGTGTACTGTTGAGACCTATATGGTGGCAATATGGGGTGCTTGCTTTCACAAAAATAACAGATGGGCATTTAATCATGCCGAGAGTGGATACATACATAATGTTCGGGAGACACAGTGGTTTTATGCTAGGGTTCGTAGGCCTTTATGTAAAGATACCACGATTGGTACTTAGAGATATACATTTCTTACTTGGATGGTCCCCGCTTATCAGAACAACAGACTACGGTCTATCCTCTTGGTTATAAAACATTTCAAAAGTAGCTTACTAGATCCCTATTTGGATAGGGTCTAGTATCTTTTTAATTGTTGCGATAGCAGACAAAGAGGCCATATAACTACTTCCAGGATTATTTGGATTTGGCATATTTTCTATCTCAGCCCTTAATCTACCGAATTCTCCATGTGCTAATATTTTGTGACTGTTTCTAGTTACAACAGGATCTGCTATTATCTTCACAGTTGTTCTATCAAATCCAATTCCAGCTAGAGATAAACAGGCAGATACATTTATGTTTCTTGGAAATTTTTTTACAGCCTCTCTAGCATTTCCCTCAAAGATTACAGTTCTTTTATCATATTTCTTGCCAAAAGCCTCCGGTGGTTTAGTAGTTACCAATGTAACATAATCTAGTTTTGCCATACTGGCTGCTTTTACTCCATCTATGCCACATGCGGCACCAGATGGCAGGTATATTTTACATTTGTTTTCTCTTGCTATTCGAGCAAGTTTTTCTCTTAGATCATCATCAAACAATGCTCCTATAGTCATTATTATTAAATCTTTGCCTGCTTTCAATACTTTTTCTCCATATTCTACAACCGCTTGCTGGGATGCAGCCTCAAAGACAATATCTACATCTTCAAGAAAATCTTCTACTTTTTTAAACTCGGCTTTTTTGACTTTTTTGCATAGACTTCTAGCTTTGTCTTCATCAATATCGTACAAGTAAATCTTTTCTATTTCCTCAATTTTATCAATTGCTATGGCTACGTCACTTCCTATCGCTCCGCATCCAATTATACCTATTTTCATTTTGATTACACCTTTTAAAAGTAAAAAATCTCTTTAAATTTCAATATGTTTAATAGGTATAAAAAGTATATTGTTTGGAATCATGGAGGATATAAAAAATTTCTTAAAAGAGGATCTGGGAGAGGAAGGAGATATAACCTCTAACGCATTGTTCACCAGTGAAAAGGCAGAGGCATATATTGTTGCGAAAGAGAGTTGTATAATCGCTGGTTTAGAAGAAGCAAAAGCAGTGTTTGAATTTCTTGGTGCTGAAGTTTCTTTATTGTGTAAAGATGGAGATAAAGTGAAAAAGAACCAAAAGGTTATGTATATATCTGGTAAAGCAAAAAATATCTTAGCTGGCGAAAGATTAGCTTTAAACTTCATATGCAGAATGAGCGGTATAGCAACAGAAACAAAAAACCTAGTTGAAATCTGCAAAAACATAAACCCAAGAGTTACTATTGCTGCAACTAGAAAAACAACACCTGGTTTTAGAAAATATGAAAAAAAAGCTGTAGTTATCGGTGGAGGAGAACCTCACAGATTTGGGCTATATGATGCTGTAATGATCAAAGATAACCATATAAAAATTGTAGGCTCAGTAGATGAGGCTATAAAACGCGTTAAGGATAAAGTCAAAGATAAAATAATAGAAATCGAAGTTGAAAACGAAGAGGATGCATTAACCGCAGCGAAAATGAATGTAGACATAATAATGCTTGATAACATGCCACCTGAAAAAGCAAAAAAAATTTCAGAAAAAATTAGAGAAATAAACAAGGATATTCTAATAGAGATATCAGGTGGGATAACACCAGATAATATAAAAAAATACGCTAAATTCGCAGATAGAATCTCCTTGGGTTATTTGACACATAGTACAAGAAGCAAAAATTTTTCACTCGAAGTAATTTAAAAAAGTAAATTTATAATTGTGAAGAGAAATCTTTAATAAACTGAATTTCTATATCAAATATTAATATTAATTCACTAAAAAACCCAACTCTGGAGGGGAAGATAGGCTGTATTGTTGGAGGAAAAATTATGAAAAGAATTGTGGAAGAAGCCATTTCTAGAGCGAAAAAAGAAAGTCAAAAGAAAGCAAAATCTACTTTAAAAAGATATGCAAACGACAAGGAGATTGATGAGGTTCTGAAAAGCTTAACTACAAAGATAAAAGTTATTGGATGTGGCGGTGCAGGTTCTAATACTATAGCTAGGTGTGTAGAAGAAAACATAAGCGGAGCAGAGTTAATAGCAGTTAACACGGATGCTCAGCATTTGCTGATCACAGATGCACCACATAAGATACTAATTGGAAAACATTTAACACATGGTTTAGGTGCTGGCTCTGTACCAAAAATAGGTGAGGAGGCAGCTGTAGAAAGTGAAAAAGACATAAAAGCTGCTGTGGAAAATTCTGACATGGTTTTTGTAACATGTGGCCTGGGAGGGGGAACAGGAACTGGAGCAGGTCCTGTAATAGCAAAAATTGCAAGAGAAGCAGGTGCATTGACAATAGGAGTAGTAACCCTTCCATTCACAGTTGAGGGACTGGTTAGAAGAGAAAATGCTGAAGCTGGTTTAAGAAGATTAAGAGAAGCTTGTGATACAGTAATCGTGATACCAAATGATAAACTGCTAGAAATAGTTCCAAATCTTTCATTAAATGCTGCTTTCAAAGTTGCTGATGAAGTTTTGATGAGATCAATTAAGGGTATAACTGAAATGATTACCAAGCCAGGACTAATAAACCTTGATTTCGCTGATCTCAAGACAATAATGCGTGGAGGCGGCGTGGCTATGATAGGTCTTGGTGAGTCAGAAGGAGAAAACAAGGCAGTAGATGCAGTAATAGAAGCAATCAACTCACCACTACTGGAGGTAGATATATCAGAGGCTAAAGGTGCACTTGTCAATGTCATTGGTGGCGAGGATATGACTATAAGCGAGGCAGAAAAAGTTGTCGAGGAAATTTATCAACGTATAGATCCCAACGCCCGTATCATATGGGGTACAACAATAGATCCATCATTGAAGAATAGTATTAGAGCAATGCTAGTGATCACTGGTGTAAAATCAAAGCAGATTCTAGGACCACCTAGAGAAAGATATGGAAAAGAGAAGCTGGGAATAGAATTTATAACATAGATTTGCTAAAATAATCAACAAAAAATAGAGATCAACTTCTAAAATACTTTCTACTTGTTGCTCTATTTAACCAATAACTTTTATATATAAAAATGCTTTAACCAGTTTGATTCTATGAGCGAAGAAGGACTAATTGCTAAGGCATGGAAAATACAGAGAAGAATAGAAGACAAAATAAACAATATAGGGAAAGGAAAATATGGTAGAGTGTTGAAAATGGCTCGTAAACCAGAGCCAGATGATTATAGCAGAACAGCAAAAATAACAGGTTTAGGGATACTTTTAATAGGTGGGCTAGGGTTTGCTATTTACATACTTTCAACAGTTGTAGCTCCATGGATAGCAGAAGCTTTGGGTTTATAAATTTTTGAGAGGAACTGGTTTATGGTTGAAGAAGTAGAAGAAAACAAACCACATATATTTACCAT
>JAGGYP010000010.1 GCA_021162485.1 Thermoplasmata archaeon | reverse complement strand
GTATTTTATACTAACCTTGAATTTTACAAGATCTCCCTTACTTGCTGTGACCTCTTCAACCCATTTTTTCTCTGTAGGATTCCATACCTTTTTCTCACAGCACATACCAGGAATTACTACCTTTGCTGTGTCCTCATCAGTTACCACATTTGAGTCATATGTTTGTGCATTAACTTCAACCCTGTTTATGTCAACACTGCAAGGACTGCCGATTACATGTGCATCTAATTCTATATATATCTTATGAGAAGGCTCCAACTTCTCTGGGAAATTCCATATCAGGTTTGAACCTGCAATTATATCAGGTTCTTTTTGTTCACCGTTAACGGTGGCATTATCCGCATACTCAAGACTGCTTGGTAGAGAATCAGTTACTGTTATATTGTGAATGACACAATCACCAGAGTTATGTACTGTGATATTGAATCTTACAATACTATTATACTCTGCATAGGTTGTTTCCACCCAGGCATGACCATCCCACACTGTCTTCTCAACATCTACATCAAATGCATTTGTAGTAACAATTCTTGAAATCCTTATATGGTTTGCATTCTTTACTACTATACCCATACCTGCTGTAGATGTTACCAAGATAAACACTAGCATCCAACTTAAAAGAATCATTTTACCTTTCATATTTAAAATATGCCTCCCTATTTTTTATAATAAAAGGTATAGAACAATCAATATATTAATTTTACTGCTAAAAATATTAATATCAAAACATTAAGTGTTTAAAATAATAAAAAAGAAAAGAAGAAGGTTTAACTCAACCGTTTGATACTAGCTACAGCGACCTTTTTACAGGCGATTTTTTTGCTTTCAACTTTAACTATAGATGCACTATGTCCATTATCTGAATAAGATGTTTGCTCTTCTGATTCTGTACTTCCTTTCTTTCCAAATAGATTGAATATCCTCACAGTAATTGAATCTGTCTTTTGATTTCCTGCTTCATCTTTTACTACAACTTTTATCGTGTGTTTTCCTGTTGTTCTTTCGTTCCATGTCCATTCGTATGGTTCGCTTGTTAGGTTGGTTTTTTCTTCATCGTCGATGAAGATTTTTACTTCTTTTACTCCACTGGTTGCATCGGTTGCTTCGATTTGTATTGTTATTTTTCCAAATATTCTTGTTGTTCCTAGTGGTGAGCGTATTATTTGGCGATCGAACATGTATATGTATCCTTCTTCTGGTTTCTTTATTTCTACGATGGGTTTCTCTCTGTCTATTCCGAAGTCTGCTTGGTATGTGGATGGTGCTTCTTCGGTGTTTTCAGCGTTGTCTGTGGCTATGGTGTAGAGTTGGTAGTATCCATCTCCTTCTCCGGGTAGGAAGTCCCAGGTGTATGGTGGTGTAGTATCTATGCCGTAGGATTTCCATGGGGACCATGTGCTGCCGTCGTTGCTGTATCTGTAGAATAGTTCTATTTGTTTGATTCCGCTCATGGTGTCTGTTGCAGTTGCGGTTATTTGGACTGTTTGTTTGTACCAGTTTTGTGTTGGGTCGTTTGCGGTTGATGTAGGTTTTGTAACATCATAACCAAGCTCAGTATCCTTATCAGTTTTGTTCTCGATATTGTTTGCATTGTCTACTGCAATTGTCCTCAGCTGATAATGTCCTTCACCATCTGGTGCATCAAATTCCCATTTCCATCCATCTGATGAATCATTATCCACTTGGTAAACCGTCCAGTTTGACCAATTATCCGCATCACTTACTCTATATCTATATTCTAATGAGACCTCTTTTACTCCAGAATCATCATCAGTAGCATTAGCGGTTATATTTATTGGGTATGTGTTGTACCAGTATTTTGGTAGTGGGTTTATTGTTGAGGTAGGTGGTGTGTCGTCTTCTACTATGGTGATGGTTGCATAGTCTTCTGCATAGTAGTGATTTCCTGGGCAGTCTTTTGCTGTTACGTTTACAGTATTATTCTCTGTTATACCTACGCCACAACTCACAACCTTCGCCTCAAACTCAATGGTTTTATTTTCTCCAGCAAACATCCATGGAATAACCCATTTTATTGTTCTATTATCAGTTGAAATATTATCAGGGTCAATACTAGCACTTCCATTTACATATCTCAGAATAATCGGCAGTTGATCTATGATTGTCACATTAAACAAGGTTGCATTTCCTTGATTTTTTATAGTTATCCTAAATTTGACATTTTCACCAAAGATAACGTTTGCCTTTTTAACCCATCTATTGCCATTCCAAACTTTCTTTTCAATCTCTAAGATAGGCTTACCAGACTTTTTGGCATTCACTGTCGCTGTGTCTTCACCATATAGTATTACTCCGCTGCATTCGTTTGCTGTAACGTTTACTAAATTAACATTAGTACCATTACTTATAACTAATGCATCAAACTCTATAGAAAGTGTATCATTATTGTGAAGTGTTTGTGTTAATTGTGTTAAATTCCAATATATAACATTCCCTATAACCTTTGTTTCCTCAATGCTGGCATTGTCTGCGTATTCTAGACAGTCTGGCAGCTCATCTCTAACTCTTATGTTATACAAAGTGTAGTTTCCAGAGTAACTGATAGTTATGTTGAATCTGACAGTATCTCCAACAGTTGCATTTATTTCTTTTACCCATGTTGTACCATTCCATACTGTCTTTTCGACCCGCATGCGACCAGGGACTTTTTCCCTCACATTAACACTTGCCTCACTTTCACCATAAACAGTTATTCCACTGCAATGTTTGGCTGTTACGTTTGCAACATTAACACTGAGATTGGGTTTTACCACTTGAGCATCAAACTCAATGTATAAACTTGTATTTACTGGTATAATAAGTTCATCCATTGGTATATACCATATCAAGGTGTTATTATCTGTAATATTTGGTTCTCTAGGTGTTGCATTATCCGCATATTTTAACCCATCAGGTAAAGTATCATTTACCAGGATATCATGTAACACAAATCCAGAGGGACCAGTGTTTGTTATGCTAATATTGAACCTAACAATATCACCAACAGTTGCATTTATTTCTTTTACCCATGCTGTGCCATTCCATACTTTTTTCTCAACATCCATAACCGAAGTATCAAGGGTTGTCAATGGTCTATTTGGAACAAAATAGTTTTCCTTAAACAGTATCTTACTTGTAGATAGTGCAGTGAACCCAGAAAGAAGTATAATAGTTGCTGCACAGATAGCTAAACCTGCTTTTTTAATATTTCTATCCATCTTTTTTCCCCCTGTTTTCAATAAAGTAATCTTTTTTACTTTAACTATTATACAATGTCATATATAAATAATTTATTGTTTTCATT
>JAGGYP010000005.1 GCA_021162485.1 Thermoplasmata archaeon | reverse complement strand
GGAGAGAAATATACGATTTTGAAGTTAAAACCAAAAATAGCTCCAATAAAAGCAGGTGTGTTTCCACTTGTCAACGATAAAAAACTTGTAGATAAAGCAAAAGAGATAGAAAAAGAGCTAAGAGAGAGACACAAGCTAATAGTATATTACGATGACAGTGGAACAATAGGTAGAAGATATGCTAGAATGGATGAGATAGGCACTCCGTTTTGCATAACAGTGGATCATCAAACAATAGAGGACAATACTATTACTGTTAGAGATAGAGATACTACAAAGCAGATTAGACTTAAAATTTTAGATTTGCCAAAATATTTGAAAGAAAAAACTACTGCATTATAATGATTCTTTGATACTATTTTCTAGAACATCTATGCCACTGTTTAACTGGTCTTCTGTTACAACTAGCGGGGGTATGTATCTTATACTTGATTTTCCACATGGCAGTAGAATGAGACCTTTTTTGTACGCATTCTCTACAATCCTGTCTCTAAGTTTTACAGCATATTCTTTTGTTTTTCTATCTTTTACAAACTCTGTAGCCTGCATTAAACCTAAGCCGCGGACATCTCCAACGTTTTCATATTTTTCATATAGTTCTAAAAGCCTTTTTTTGAGAAATTCTCCCATTTTTGCTGATCTTTCAACCAGTTTTTCCTCCTGTATAACATTTATGTTTTCTAAAGCTGCGGCGCAGGCAACAAGGTTTCCGCCAAATGTATTACTATGTGCACCTTCTGTACCAAAATCCAGATTGGCGTTGTAAACAACGGCGCCTATTGGTAGACCTGCACCCAGTGCTTTAGCCATTGTGATAATATCAGGAGTTACATCAAAATGCTCAATGCCAAACATTTTTCCTGTTCTTCCAAAACCTGCTTGAACTTCGTCGTCAACAAAAATTATATCATGCTTCTCCGTGATTTTTCTTAATTCTTTTATAAATTCTTTTGGTGGGACTATATATCCTCCCTCGCCTTGTACTGGTTCTACAAAAAGTGCTGCAACCTCACCTGGTGGAACAAATCTTTCAAAATATAATTCTTCAATAGCTTTTGCACACCATATATCACAATCAGGGTAGGATAGATTATATGGGCATCTGTAACAATACGAATATGGTACATGTGTTACGCCAGGCATTGTAGGGAAAAATCTTTCTCTGTGTACTGGTTTACTTGCAGTTAAAGAGAGGGAGCCAAGAGTTCTCCCATGAAAGGCACCAATAAATGCAATAAACTGATGCCTTTGTTTTTGCCATTTTGCAATTTTCAATGCACACTCTACAGATTCTGTTCCACTATTTGTATAAAAGACTTTTTTAGCAAAATCTCCAGGTGTTATTTCACAGAGTTTCTCAGCTAGATCAACCTGGATTTTATAATAAAAATCAGTTCCGGCAAAATGCATTAGTTTTTCAACCTGTTGTTTAACTGCGTTTACAATTCTTGGGTGACAATGCCCTACATTCAATGTGCCGACACCAGATGCAAAATCTAAAAAAACATTTCCATCAACATCCTCTATAATTACTCCTTTACCATATTCAGCAACTATCGGGGAGCACTTTGTCGAAGTTGCTATATATTTGTTATCCTTTCCAATGATTTTCTTTGCATTGCTGCCTGGAATAGACGTCTTGATGTTTGGTTTTTCTTCTAACCCACTTATCATTTATAAACCACCCATTATGAAAATTTTGTCAAAATCAGGTATCAGTAGCAGGTATAAAATAATATCGATTTCAGATTTTTCAGATTATAAATGTAAGAACATTTATACTTGAATCTGCATAGTTTTCAGCTTTGTCATATGCCCTAACTGTTAATTTATGTAGACCAATGGAGAAAGTATTCCATCTCCAGGTATATTCTTCCTTAACCTCTTCAATTGTTTTTACAAGTTTTTCATCAATGTAAAACTCCACTTTTTCTATACCTGATTTATCATCATATGCTGAGCATCTTATAGTTATATCACCTATGATAACAGGTCTGCTGGAAGATGGCATGATCTCTCTATCAAAAACGTAGAGGTAGTTTCGTGGTTTTAAAATATTTATTTCAGGTGGTTTTGTATCCCCAGTATAACCCCAGCCTAGGCTATCTGGGTCAACATAATAATCAATAACAACATACTTATAAGTGGGATCTCTCCTTATATACATCTTAAACTTATAAGTCCATTTCTCCCAGACATTTTCATCTAAAGCCGCTAATCCTCCACCAAATGCTGTCTTTTCACCGACCTCAATAGAATGAGTAAAAGATTTGTACAAACCAATAGTTTGACTATATTCAAAACCACTAGATGAAATACCAGCTGTCAAAGAAACACCCTCCTCCAGGGTAAACTCATTTAGCCTTTCAGTGGAAACTTCTATCTCAAACTCTTTTCTACCCTGATCAGCTATTATCCACTCTGTCTCCAAAGAACTATCTGTGCCTATCGTATTCTTAGAAGTATAACTTCTGGGATCACCAGCAACATGCTCTGCTTTTATCTCAGGTGCTCCACCTCTGTTTTCATTGTAATATGATAAAACAAAGTTGCATATATCTACATCTGTTGGTATATCCACAGCGAAATCTTTACCACTATTTGGTCCATTGAGGATTTTATACTTATATTGCTTATAGGTTGTCCGTTCTGTAATCACATATACATCCTTTTTCTCAGCTGTTTTATAACCAGTCATATAAGTAATCTCGTAAGAGGCCCTATAAGTATGTTCAATTTTATTCTTCATCTCCACACCCACTTTGGGGCTAAAAAAAGGGAGTTTTCCCTCGAAAGATAAGGCATAAGTCACCTCCACCGCTACAGAGTTACTCTCAGACTTTTGGTAACTTCTAAACTCCGCATATGCAGAATAGGTATCATAAAAATCATCATTCTCACCATTTTTACAAGGTGGCCAATACATCACAACAATGGGATATGAATCAGTGGTAGCAATCTTTGACTCACCAGTATATTTTCCAAAAATACTATCTACATCAAAATCTCCACATGCTATATCATATCCAAAGTATTCATCTGATCCAATATCATAGCTACTATGCTGATGTGGATTATCCTTATCTAAAGGATCCCATATCTCTACCTTACAGCTTGGGTAGGTCCCACGGTACATCAAAACAAGCTCGTCATCACCATCTCTGTCAAGGTCACCCGTAGAAATAGCATTATATCCAAACTTGTCTGGTGGATTTTCCCATCCATATACTACATTTCCATTTACATCAAGAATTTCCACATCATCTTGATATTTGCCAACGAAACCTAAAATAGCAATCTCATCTTTTTCATCATTATTTAGATTGCCACAAGCAACATCTATACATTTATCATTAATATCAATACTTTTACTTACATCAAATGTTGGGTTTTCCAAAACCACATTATCCTTTATATAAACACTATCACCATCTAAAGCTACCAGCTCATCTACACCATCACCATCTACATCCCCCGCATCAATCCTATAATAAGAAACATAGTTTTCTTTGACATTGATAGGTTGCCAGTTCCTTACTGTATTTCCCTTATCGTCAACAATTTTTACATATTCTGCACTAGACCAATCCCCTGCCAAGATAGCTATTTCATCTATGCCATCACCATTAAAATCTCCACAAGCTATATCACGCCCCCATTTTTTTCCAGTTACCTTGAACCACTCACTATTTTCTTTATCAGGATTCCAAACCTCGATCCAAATATTTTCAGTATCATTTCTAAGCAGAACAATTTTATCTCCCTTTCCTTCATTGAAATAACCAGCATCTAGGGCACCATACCAAAAATCACCACTATGCGGAGATTCCTTCCATGCCATATAGTCCTGACCACTGTCTTGGATAATTTTCACACTTTTAGCATAATCATAGTTCCATCTACCTAAAACTGCTATTTCGTCTTCCTCAGTTATCCTATATACCTCACCAAGAGGAGGATTATTAAAAAGATTGGTTAGAGATGGTTTGTCCAGAGGATTAACAAGATTTATTTTCCTCTTGGCTTGGTTAACAAAAACCAAACTTTGAGAAGAAGATGATACCAGGATGATAATCAACAATACCACCAATAT
>JAGGYP010000087.1 GCA_021162485.1 Thermoplasmata archaeon | reverse complement strand
GTACCTTTGTATATTGTACATTTCCATCAGAAAATTAATAGGTAAGAAGTATTTTTATAAATTATTGTTTTATGACACAAAAAACATTTCTCATTATACCTCTAAAAAATAAAAAAATAAGGGGATGAGAAACACTATGTTGTTACTGTGTTGTATTTGCCCGCTAGAAATTTTTGAAGAGACTTGGGAAAAATGTGTGAAGAGTGTTGAGTATTCTCAGTAAGGGAATGTTGGTTAGTGTTAGACTTTTGTCTTTCATTTCCTCGCCTGGCATAAAGATATCTACTTTTTTGGCGTTAACAAATGTATCCCACCAGGTGATAACTGCATTTTCGGTTGTGCCATGGAACTTGTAATTTTTGCCATCGATCACTACATTCTCTATTGTCTCTGTCTCAATGATATACCTGTCATATTTTTCAAAGTTTACCGTGTGGGAGAAATACCCATGTGCATCAGTGTAGACTGTCCTAGAATCCCCATCGCTTCTTGTGATTGTTACTTTTACACCAGCTAATGGAACTTGTACATCCTCACCCCAGTCGTTTTCGAACATTCCAAATACTGTTCCATATATTGTTCCATCTGGACCAAGTGTTCCTTTGTTGTCTTTCTCTGATTTCACCATGACAGCATTTGCACACCCAAACACTGTTAAAACCATTAGAAGAGCGGCGCTTGTTGCAAACAATACTTTTCTCATTTTTTCACCTCCTCCATCGATTTATTCAACTAGATTTCATCACCGATGGTATGATGAAATCCAAATGCCTCCCTACTAATAAAGGTAATTACTTTCATATTTATATTTTTTTTCAAAATAATATAGAATAATGTTCTATGTTTCTGGGCAGCTGTCTAAAATTAGTAAAAAATAAATAACCAGTACATTTCTCCGCCAGAGAATACATACGATAGCTGAGCTGGGCTACTTTTTCCAGTACCATTTGGTGGTACCGCAGTTACCTGGCAATTATGCACCCACCATACGGGTATATCTACATCTTCCTCTGGTGGAAACATCAGGTTATATTCCCCCATCTCGTTTGTTGTGGTGTTGTATCCTCTACAATTAATCTTCACATTGGGGTAACCAGTAAATATTTTTAGAACCTTGCCATCTACTAATATATTGTCCTTCCAATGTTCTTCTGTTATCCATTTAACAAAATTAGTTAAATCCTTCGCAAACCTTATGACATCTGAGCTGGCTCTCTGAAGGTTTGAAATAATCTCCTGTACGCTTGTTATTATATTTTGTATATCTTCTACAAGGTCAATGAATAGCTTTAGTTTTAGAAATAGTTGCCACCATTTTGCTTCAATCCATAGTTGGATTATATTTTTTATATCTCTTAGATAAAAGGTAAGTTTTGCGATATCCGATTTCAATTCAACTGGTATAGTTTTTGCATCTCTTAGCAAGATACGAGCATCATTTAGAATCGTTTTTGAATGCAACCAAAGATCATAAACCCAACCTAGTCTTTTTATAATCAAATCAAAAACAGAGCTTGGTAAAACTGTTGAGTAGATCAACATTAAATAATCAGGGTTGATATTGGGTAAACTTGTTTCATTAAAAACGTTTTTCAATGTAGCAATGTCTATAACACCATCTTGTGAAATTATTTTATCCAATATCTCTGCTGCTTTTTTCTTCTCCCCTGGGTTTTTGATAAGTTCTACCAACGCTTTAAATTGGCGAATTTCGGTATCGTTAAACTTGATTGTTTTTATATCATTTGGTTCATAAATTTTCTCATTTTTTATATGCGAGGATGTTTTGATATATAACGCACTAGTGGGCGTTACTAGCAAAAGTGTTGCGACAGCTAAAATCGCAAATATTTTTTTATTCATTTATCTCCCTCTATGAGCTTCTGGAACAATTTATAAATACTAGATTATATTATAATCTATTTTATAAATTTTTCTGAGTTTTTAAGGGGTGAGACGTGTTCTATCTCTTGGGAACAGGATGCACTCCCTGATGTTTTTTAGCTGGAGGAGTTGCATTAGAAACCTTTCTATTCCAAATCCAAAGCCACCATGAGGAGGCATTCCATAGTGAAATGCTCTAAGGTAACCTTCAAAGTCTTCGGGTTTTAAACCACATTTTTTAATTCTTTCTATTAACAGGTTTTTATCATGGATACGCTGGCTGCCAGATGCAATTTCCAAACCTTTACAACCTAGATCAAAGGAACGAGAATACTTCATATCCTCACATGGCATAGTGTAAAATGGTTTTGCATCTAATGGATATTTGGTTATAAAGTAGAAAACATTTTTTTCCTTCTCCATAATCTCTCCTAATATGGCTTCTTCTTTGCTTCCAAAGTCTTCGCCCCATTCTATCTTATGACCATGTTCATTTAACAATTTTATAACTTCATCATATGTTACTCTTTTGAACGGGGTCTTTACTTTTTCTAACTCTATACCTAAACTCTCTAGTTCTTCTTCACATGTTTTTGCAGAATTCCACATCTCAACAGCCATATTCTCTAGGATTTTCATCACATCCTCTTCATTGTTAATAAACGCCATTTCTATATCTACAGCTGTGGATTCATTTAGATGTCTTGTAGTATTATGTTTCTCTGCTCTAAAATACCATGCAATTTCAAAAACTCGATCTAGACCTGTGGCCATCAACATTTGTTTGTATAGTTGCGGAGATTGTGCTAAAAAAGCAATTTTTTCAAAATACTCTACCTTGAATAAATCTGTCCCTCCCTCTGAGGCACTTGCTATAATTTTTGGTGTATGAACCT